>JALZOH010000363.1 GCA_030857305.1 Acidobacteriota bacterium | reverse complement strand
CGCAAAAATTGATAAACCGGAACGAATGCTGGAAAGCCTGCGCGCCATCATTCCTGATTCGGTAAAAACCGCAACTTTGTCAGTCAATTTTTCGCGCGCGCAAAAAGCAGCGGCTTTGCACAGCGCTTGACTGGTTCTGCCCGTCGGCTCTTCGGTAAATTTAACGGGGCGTTTGAGCTTGGTTGTTTTGACGGTTTCCGCCGAATCAATAATTCTTTTCATCGTCGCGACGGTTTCGACCGGATAGCTTCCGGTGGCTGTTTCAGCCGAGAGCATTACCGCGTCAGTTCCGTCCCAGACGGCGTTGGCAACGTCCGATGCTTCGGCGCGGGTCGGACGCGGACTTGAAATCATCGATTGCAGCATTTGGGTTGCCGTGATCACAAATCTGTCGTTGATCACCGCCTTTTCGATAATTTGTTTCTGGTAAACCGGCACGAGCTCCGGGCTGGTTTCCACGCCTAAATCTCCGCGCGCGACCATCACGCCGTCCGTTTCTTTCAAGATTGTGTCGAGGTTTTCAATCGCTTCGGCTTTTTCGATTTTAGCGACCAGCAGCGGTCTGCCCATTTTCCGTTTATTTAGTTTTTTAATTATTTTTTTTACTTCCGCGCAATCTTCCGCCTTCCGCACAAATGAAAGCGCGATGTAATCAACATTCTGCTTCATTGCCCAAAGCAAATCAGCGTGGTCTTTTTCGGTTAAAGAAGGAATCGGCAGGCTTGTATTCGGCAAGTTGATACCTTTACGTTCCGCCAGAATACCGCCGTTGACCACGCGCGTTATAACATCGGTTTTAGATACTGATTCGACAACCAACTCGATTGCGCCGTCGTCAAGCAAAATCTTTGTTTCAGGCTTGATGAGTTTGGGCAATTCCTCGAAATTCGTCGCTACTTCCTGCGCTGTTCCTTCAATATCGCGTGAAGTAATCACAAACTGTGCGCCTGTTTCAAGAAAAACGGCGATTCCGTCTTTCAAACCTCTGGTGCGGATTTTAGGACCGGAAAGGTCAACAAGGATAGCCAGCGGTTTCTTCGATTTTTCAGCGGTTTCTCGCGCCAGGCGAATAACGGCGGCGTGTTCAACTTGAGTTCCGTGCGACATATTTATTCGCACGGCATTAAGTCCGACATCGAGGAGCGCTTCGATAACTTCCTTTGTGTTGGAAGCCGGTCCGAGTGTGGCTAAAATTTTTGCTCTTCTCATAAAAATAGTTGTTCAATGTTAGATATTAGATGCCGGCAAGATGATTTTCAAATGGCGTCTTCGCCCTGCCATCAAGCATCCTCTTTTTCTTCAAATAATTCATCACCGTCGCCACAAAAGTTGAGTGCGACCAGGTGAGCGGAGAAACTGAAACGGGTTCGCCGGTCGTCGGATGAATTTGTTCAGCCAAAACACCCGACGGCAGGGCGTATTTTGCCGTCCATTCCAAAATTTCAACCGCGCCCGTTAAATCTTCTTTATTTTTTGCGCAGGCAATTCGATACTCTGCCAGCCAGAGTGTACAGACAAACCAGGCGTTGCCCGTTGTTTCTTCAGAAACACGCATATATCCGTCGGTTGAAAATCTTGCGACGCCGCCGATTTTCGTTTCAATCCAGAGTTTTTCTTCGATTGCCCGCATTGTGCTTTTTACAATCTCGTCATCGACATCAAACGCACCAAAGTAAAATAAAGCAAACAGTGAAGCATCAACTGTTTCATCCGGTTCAAAATGTTCGTCGCCGTGAAACTGAAGCGCCCGCAGAAAACGACCGAGTTCCCGGCTGTAGAGATGCTTGCGCATTGCTTCAACAATTTCGCCGGCAGCGCAAACATATTTTTCACCGCGTTCGTGTTCACCGAAAAGATGCGCGAAATTTGCCGCCGCACGTAGTCCGCCGACCACTGTAGCACAGGTAAATGTATGAATTCCGCGGCGGTCTTCCCACAAATTCCAGCTTGGGAGAGGTAACCCCGAATGCTCATCACGAAAATTGAGCAGAAAATCCGCCGTATGAACAATCAGCGGGCGATACAGTTCACGAACGAATTCAATTTCCCGGTATTTGTCGTAATGCTGCCACAAAGCCCACAAAACCAGCGCGGTTTCATCTTCCTGAATCGGCACGAGTTTTTTCTTTGCCCAAACGTCCCAAGCCGCGTGCCATCCGGAAGCAACCGTTCCGTCGGAATTGTATTTTTGTAAAAAGTAACCGTCAGCGTGAACAATTTCGGCGCAGAAATTAAAAAATTTTCTGGTAAAAAATGGATAACCCGCTAAATCGAGCGCGTTTGCCACGAGTGCTCCGTCGCGCGTCCACAAATAACTGTAGTGGTCTGTGGCTCTCTCCGTTACGTCCCAATCATTTGCCGCTAGAATCGCTCCGGCATTGTCAATCTGCGTGCGGATAATTAAGAGAGAGCGTTTGAAAAGCCTAACCACCGCCGGCGACAAATCCGCAAAATCCGTCTCATTTTTATTTGCCCAAACGCTCCAGTAATTCTCTGAATAATCGAGATACTGCTGCGGTCTGCGGTCTAAAATATGTCGGTTCAGCCGTTTAACTTCGGCGTGCGTTTTTCCGGCGGCAATCCAGTAATAAAATTCTTTTGTCTGATTAGCCTCGAGCGTTAAATGTAGCCCGATTGTCGAATCCACCGAACCTTCGGTAATCGCGTTGCCGCGCAGTTCACCATCTTCCGCGTCACGCCAGGTTCCTTCTTCTTCCCGAAACGCTTTTCGCCCCGTCGTGAAAACATCAAAATGCGGTTCGGTATTGATCAGGAAATAGCGGTCTTTTTTATAATGAACGAGCGCCAAACTTTCGGGATCGTAAAATGCCGTATCACCGACTTTTGTTTCCGAGATACGGAAGTCCTGATGTAGAAAAACGCGGACTTCACGCGTCGTATCTTTGAGATTTTTAACTTTCACGCGGCGCAAAAAGATGTTTTCGTGGCTGGCAACCGTGTCGTTGGAGATGATTTCGATGCCGAGGTTTTTGTTAATTAACTTGACATCCGTGACGAGCGTTTCGGGTTCATAGCAAAGATTGCGTTCCCAATCAGCGGAAAAAATCCACGAAAATTCGCCGTCCGTCCAGATGCCGAAACGAAACGGGTAACCTTCCGTATGATTTTCCTGCCCGACGTGCGGAAAATAGATGTCGCGGATTTGATATTTATCGTCGAAGGTTACGAGCAAAGAACCGTTTCCGACCGGAATGTCGCGCATAAGTTAAATTATTCTACACGAGTTTGGTAAGGATTATCATTTCAAATCGGCAATCCAGATGTTGCCCTTCGTTTCGGCATATTCAAAAGCGATTTGATTTCCCAGAGGCGACCACGTCGGATAGCGAACGTAAGAATTCAGCTTTGTGTAATTTGTCAATTGCTTTTGTTGTTTGGTTGAGCGCAAACCCAATAAAGATTCCAAACG
>JALZOH010000362.1 GCA_030857305.1 Acidobacteriota bacterium | reverse complement strand
CCACAACATTTCAATAAAAATTATGTCGGCGAGATTTATAATAATTTGATTAGCGCATTGCAAAAAGACCAAAGCGTTTCCGACGCAGAATACTTGAAACTAGCTGACCGTGCCGTAAACTTTGACGGCTTAGATTTTGCTGATCCATACTCTGTCATTGCATCGGGTTTAATTTATCGTGGTTTGTTGGCGGAAGCGGAAAAATTTGCAGAAGCGGGTTTGAAAAAATTTGAAGCGAAGTTAAGCGTTGCAATGAAAGATGAACAAAATAAAACTTATCTGGAGTTTAGGGAAAAACCGGATAAGGCAAGGATTTTGAATCTTATTGGAGAAACATTGCTCAAACAGAAAAAATACGAAAAAGCAGAAAAGGTTTTGCTCGAATCAACCGAAATGTCCAAAGAGTATAATTATGGATTTAAACTTCTCGGCGAGCTGTACGAAAACACGAATCAATTAGAAAAAGCCGAAGACTTCCATATCTCTTACTTAGCTTTTACGGATTTTGACAAACCGAATTATGATAGTCTGAAGAACATTTATCAAAAACGGAAAGGCAGCGCCGACGGTTTTGAAAATTATCTACAAAATGTTAAAAAGTTAGAAAAAACCAAACGTAGAGAACTCGTCGTTGCCGGTCGCAATAAAGAATTAAAAGATTTAGTCGCCTTTAACCTAAAAACGCTTGATGGAAAATCTTTTTCGTCAAACGAATTAAAGGGAAAAGTTGTCGTTATCAACATCTGGGCGACGTGGTGCGGACCGTGCGTGAAGGAAATGCCCGAACTACAGCAGCTTTACAAAAAATATAGCGGCGCAAAAGATGTCGCCGTGATAAGCATTGACAGCCTTGAAGAACTGGAAAAAATCAAAAAATTTATGACCGGTAAAAAATATAATTTTCCCGTTTTATTAAGCGGAGATTATTTTTCGGCTGCTCCGATAGATGCTTATCCGACCACCTGGTTTGTTGATAAGCAGGGAAAAATCGCTTACACAAAAATCGGTTACAGCAAAAATTTGCTGGAAGAATTCGATTGGCGAATCGAAGAATTAAAAAAGTAGAGTTTGAGTAGTCACTCGAGCGATAAATTTTAACTATTATGAAAAACAAATTTCTCCGGGCAATTATTAGCATCGCTTTATTATCAACTCTGGTCAATGCGCAAAATTTAACGGCGGATTTAGTTATTGTCAATGCCAAAGTTCGCACGATGGACAGCGCAAAGCCAAACGCCGAAGCCGTTGCCGTGATGGGAAATAAAATCCTCGCGGTTGGCACGAATGCTGAAATTCGCGCTCTTGCCGGCACCAAAACAAAAACGATTGATGCCAAAGGAAAACTCCTCATTCCGGGCTTTAACGATAGCCACGTGCATTTTCTGGAAGGCGGCTTTCAGCTTTCGGCGGTTGATTTGCGCGATGCTAAATCACCCGAAGAATTTGTGCGCCGCATTAAAGATTTTGCTGCGAAACTGCCGAAAGGACGTTGGATTCTGGGCGGCAAATGGGATCATGAAAACTGGACTCCGAATAATCTGCCGACCAAGGAATTAATTGATGCCGTAACGCCTGACAACCCCGTTTTTATTGACCGGCTTGACGGGCATATGGCGTTGGCAAATAGCCTGGCGTTAAAACTTGCGAGCGTCACAAAGGAAACAAAAGAAGTTGAGGGCGGGTTGATTGTCCGCGACGCAAACGGGAATCCGACCGGCGTTCTAAAAGATGCGGCGATGGTGTACGTCAATAAAGTAGTTCCCGAATCTTCGTTTGAGCAAAAACTCGAAGCCGCGCAAGCCGCGACCGATTATGCCGCGAGTTTGGGCGTCACGAGCGTGCAGGATATGTCTGCGGGAACGGATGTCGGCGTTTATCAGGAATTGATGCGTCAGGGTAAATTAAAAACTCGCGTTTACGCTGTTTCGCCGCTTCCTGATTGGCAAAGATTAGGGAAAACCGGTGTTCGAGCTGCTTTTGGAGATGAAATGCTACGCATCGGCGGACTTAAAGGTTACTCGGACGGAAGTTTAGGTTCAACCACCGCCTGGTTTTTCGAGCCTTATTTGGACGACCCGAAATCAACCGGTTTGCCGGCTGATGAAATTCCGAAAATGTATGAAAATGTTTTAAATGCCGATAAAGCAGGCTTGCAAATTATGATTCACGCCATCGGCGATAAAGCGAACGACACGGTGCTTTCCGCATTTGAACGGGTCGGACGCGAAAACGGGATGCGCGACCGGCGGTTTCGCGTCGAACACGCTCAGCATCTGAGATTAGAAGATATTAAACGTTTCGGCGGACTGAAAGTTGTTGCTTCAATGCAGCCTTTTCACGCGATTGACGACGGTCGCTGGGCTTTCAAACGCCTGGACGAAAAACGTCTGAAAGGAACATACGCTTTTCGCACGCTCCTCGACACAGGTGCGAATCTCGCTTTCGGCACCGATTGGGCGGTTGCGCCGCTCAATCCGATGCTGGGCATTTATGCCGCCACGACGCGCCGCACGCTTGACGACAAAAACCCGAACGGCTGGATTCCTGAACAGAAAATTTCCGTCGAAGAAACCATCCGCGCATACACTTCCGGTTCGGCTTACGCGGAATTTCAGGAAAATGTCAAAGGAACGATTACAGCTGGCAAGCTCGCTGATTTTATAATTTTGTCAGACGATATTTTTACGATGAACCCTAATGACATTAATAAAACAAAAGTTTTAACAACCGTTATGGACGGAAAAATCATCCATGAAAACGGCGGTAAATAATTGCGAAAAATTTTTGTTTTCATTTTTTGCGCGTCAGTTAGTAACATCTGTTATCATTTTGTTTTTAATGCCAGGAGACATTTTAATATGAATAAATTTTTAGGTTTATCGATTTTAATTTTGGCTTTCGTGGGTTTAAGTTCTGCTCAAAATTCGCAGAAGATTGAAGAAAAAAAGCCGACTGAAAGTAAAAATGGTCATATGAGCAAAATAACCGAAAGAAAACCGTTTGAGTATGACAACTCATCGGTCGCCGACGCGAAAGGCGTCTTAAAGCGTGGTGCGGGAATCGGCGCTGCCGAAAAGGTTTCTCTTTCCAAAGCGCTAAAAAGCCCGGATAAATACACAGGTAAAACTGTTCTTGTGACAGGCGTTATCGTGCGTTCGTGCAAAACTGAAGGCTGCTGGATGGAACTCGCGCCTGCCGAAAATGCAAAAAGCGTGCGTGTCAAATTTAAGAACCACGCCTTTTTTATACCGCTCGATGCTGCCGGAATGAAAGCAAAAGCCGAAGGCATCATCAGCGTCAAAACTTTAAGCAAAGCTGAAGTTGACCATCTCATCAATGAAGACGGCGCGAAATTTGAAAACCGCAACCCAGACGGAACCGTGACGGAGATTTCTTTTGAAGCGATAGGTGTTGAATTGACAAAGAATTGACAC
>JALZOH010000361.1 GCA_030857305.1 Acidobacteriota bacterium | reverse complement strand
GCTGATAACTGTTCACCGATAACTGAATAAAAAGAGAGGATTTAATACATTGAATAATTTAACAAAAGGATTAATTGTGATCGTTGCAATTTTGGCAATCGGCGCGGGACTCGTATTTTGGAAAACAAAAGTTGCCGGACATGGCGAAGAATTAAATAGTATCAGTGCCGAAGAAATGCAAATTCTTCTGAAAGATGCTAACCCGATGGAGCTAAAAAAATTAGCGGACAGCCCGGAACAAAAAAAGAAAATCGCTGAAAATCTCGAACAACTTCTTGCGGTTGCCAGCCAAGCCAGAAAAGAAGGTTTTGCCGAAGAGCCGAATGTTCGCCGCGAGCTCGAAAGCATCCGGTCAGTCATTACAGCAACTATTTATGACGAAAAAACTAATAAAGGTAAAGGTCAAATGCCCCCCTTCGGATTTATTACCGAAGAACAGGTCAAAGAATTTTGGGGCGAAAACCAGGCTGAACCGACCGGATTTCAAACAGCGATGGATAATATTGGTCTAGGCTGGGTCTCCGGTAATGCTAAACAGCGGCGCCACGGGGTGGAATTTCAGCAATTTCTCGATGCTAAAATCGCACTCGCCAAAGAAAGCGGCAAATTTCCGGAAGACAAAACACTGACCGAAGAAGAAATCAAAAGCGCAAAGGAAGATTTTGCCAAAATAAAAATTTACGAAGAAGAAGTCAACGCCAAAATGGGCGAACTCGGCGAAGATTTCAAACGTGAAGTCGATTTGCAAGTCAAGTTGCAGCAAGCGCAGTTTCTGGCGGGACGTTACGCGCAGAAAAACTTGATTGAAAAAGTTAAGGTTACCGATGAAGACGTAAAAAATTATATCGCCGAGCATCCTGAACTCGACCCGAAAGAAAAACGCGCTGCCGCCGAACAAGTCCTGAGCCGCGCTAAAGCAGGTGAAGATTTCGCTCAATTAGCCAATGAATTCAGTGAAGATCCGGGTAACAAAAACCCGCAGGGTGAACCGCAGGGCGGAATTTATAAAGATGTCACAAAAGGCAAAATGATGCCGGAATTTGAGCAGGCTGCCCTGGCGCTTGAACCCGGGCAAATTGCCGACAATCTGGTAGAAACACCTTACGGTTACCACATTATCAAGCTGGAGAAAAAGGGTGAAGGCAAAGACCCAAGCGGTCAGCCGTCTGAAACTTATGACGTTCGCCACATCTTGATATCCACTACTGTTAAAGACCCGAAGAATCCGATGGCGCGGGAAATGCCCGTGACCGAAAAGGTTAGGACGCAACTCCAGACAGAAAAGCAAAAACAGGTATTAGACGAAATTGTGGCTAATAATAAAGTTGAAGTAGCCGAAGATTTTACTATTCCGGAAGTGTCTGAAGAGCAAATGCAGCAACAAATGCAGCAGATGATGCAGCAGCAGCAAATGCAGGGTGGAATGCCGCCGGGAGCGGAAATGGTCGATCCGGATGAAGCGCCACAAGGCAAAACCCCGCCGAAACCTGCACTTAAAAAGAAGTAGCCAGAAGGCAGTCGGCAGTTAGCAATACAATGTTCTGCTGACTGCCTTTTGCTAACCGCTTACAATGCATATAGGTGATTTTCGCATCGAAACGATTGCCGATACCGAATTCAGACTAGACGGCGGGGCGATGTTCGGGGTTGTTCCGCGCGTGATGTGGGAAAAGATTTGTCCGCCTGACGAACTAAACCGCATTCGGATGGGAACGCATTGTTTATTTGTCGAAACGCCTACGGAAAAGATTCTCATCGAAACCGGGATGGGCGAGAAATGGACGGAAAAGCAGCGAGGAATTTTCGGTATTTTCCGTCAAAACACTTTTGCCGAAACGCTTTTTCAACAAACCGGTTACGCACCTGAAGATATTTCCATCGTCGTCAATACTCATCTGCATTTTGACCACTGCGGCGGAAATACGATTTTGAGCGATAATGGTGACATCGTTCCGCAATTTCCCAACGCGCGTTATTTTGTTTCTCGACGCGAATTTGAACACGCCGAAAATCCGTATGAGCGCGACCGCGCAAGTTACCTGCAAGAAAATTGGGAAGCGCTGAAAAAAAGCAGTCAACTCGAATTAAAATCGAGCATTTATGAAGTCGTTAGCGGGTTAACAATGACGGAGATGCGCGGTCATAACGGCTCGATGCAAACCGTCCGCATAAGGAGCGGCAGCGAAACTTTCTACAGTTTTTCCGACTTAATTCCGACGACCGCGCATCTCCCGATTCCCTGGATTATGGGCTATGATCTTTTTCCGCTCGAAACCTTAGAGAATAAAAAACGCCTTTTGCCGCAAGCTTTAAATGAAAATTGGTTGTGTTGGTTTTATCACGATTTTGAACTGCCGCTTTGCCGTTTAACCGAAGAAAATGGAAAATTAAAAGCTGTTAAATTTGTAGAGAGTAGTTCAAACATTTTGAAATCATCTACATATTAATTATATAATGATGGATTTTGAAAAAATTTTAGCACTGGCTGTTGAAAACATTTCAGAATATTTTTATGCTTTTTGGATGACTCTTAAAAGACCTTTTTTAAGATTTTTACCCACACAAGAACTTCAACCTGTCGTTCCAAATCAAAACTTGTTAATAGATCACATGCAAAGTAAAGAGATAAGTTTTAAGATTGCTCCAAAACTAGTTTCTTTTGCGCTAATAAGTATTTTCATTTCTCTGTCAATACAATCAGTAATTACAAACTACCAAGATTGGCAAAGATTAGTAATTAGTAGCATCACTGTTTTTATCTTTTGGATAGTTTTTTCTTGTTTAATCAGTTTGTTTTGCAAAATTATTAGAATTAAAAATTCTTTCATTGCAGCTCTATCGGTATGTATTCAAGTTTTATCGGTTAGTTATGTTGTGTGTAACCTCGTAACTTTAATCATACTCGTAATAATAAAATCCTTTACTACATCTACTACTCATGCCTTAGAAACACAATCTACAACTTTAGCTGAAATGTTGTTTTTTTCTTATTATTTGATTTACCTTAGTCTTGAAAATTACAGAATCTTATTTCAATATCCATTTATAATATACTTTCATTTACAATTATTATTTCTTTCAATCTACCTTCCTAGGGCAATCAAAGTAACTTTTAACGTGAATAATTTTAAAACTATTATTCTTTATTTTGTACTAATTATTAGCGTTATAATTCCTTTTGTAGTTTTTGGGATCTCATTTTACAAGTCTAATTCAACGATCATTAGTTCTGTAAGGTAAAATTTTTGGAAAAATGTTTTATAAAAGATATTTTTGTTTTGCAGAATTTTAAAGTAAAAACATGGAACAAGTAAAAATCGGAATTATCGGCGGCAGCGGGCTTTATCAAATGCCGGAACTGACGGACATCAAAGAAGTTGAAGTTGATACGCCATTCGGCAAGCCTTCGGACGCTTTTATTATTGGGACTTTGGAAGGGACTCGAG
>JALZOH010000360.1 GCA_030857305.1 Acidobacteriota bacterium | reverse complement strand
GTTTATGCCGCCGCATTCTATAATCCGGCGTTGACCACAATCAGGCAGCCGCTTTTTGAAATGGGAAGCCTCGCCGCGCAGACACTTTTAGAGAGAGTTGCGAAAAAACAAGCAAAAGGCAAAGGTCAGATTCCCGAAACGCTGACCGTCGAACCGAAGCTGATCGTGCGTCAATCAACCGCTCAAGTCAGAAAATAATCTTTTCCGGAAATAATCAACTCGAAATTTTCTTTATGACGAGCAGCGACCGTTCACCGCCATCGGCAGAAAAAAGACTTTTGATTTCTCTGCACGCCGGTTTTCTCTTGATCGGGATAATCACAGTCCTTCTCGGACAAGTTTTGCCAGTTTTATCCGAACGACTATCGTTAAATGACCTGAACGCGGGTTATCTTTTTATCGCTCAATTTGCCGGCTCCTTAACAGGAACTTTATTTTACAACCGCGCAATTAAAAAATTCGGATTTCTGAAATTGTTATTCGGCGGATTTTGCCTTTTGGCTTTCGGGTGTATCGGATTAAACATTAACTCTTTATTCTGGTTGCCAGCAGCGATCTACGTTTACGGGGTCGGCATTGGCTTAACGATTCCCGCGATAAATTTATTAGTCATTGAAATTAACAAAGAAAAATCTTCTTCGGCGTTGAACACGCTCAATTTTTTCTGGGGTGTCGGCGCAATTCTATGCAAGCCGTTCGTCGATTATTTCAAATCGCCGGATAATATTTTAATACCGACAATTTTGCTTTGTCTGTCATTTTTATTAATTGGCGCGGGCATCAGATTTTCAAATTATCAGGAGAACTTTCTTAAGAAAGAAAAATTTTCCGGCGCCGCAAAACCAATTTGGATAACGACAGCCGCGTGGCTGATTGCAATCTTTAGTTTTATCCACATCGGAATTGAAAGCAGCGTTGGCGGATGGATTACAACCTTTGAATCGCGCCTGACGCAGAACCCAGAAGGCGGCTGGCTTTCCGCCGCATTTATTTTTTTCTTTTTTATGGTTTTCGGACGAGGCATTGCACCTTTATTTTTTAAATCTTTAACTGAAAACGCCGTTCTTTTAGGCAACGTGATAATTATGACGGCGGGGATAATTTTAATTTTGCGGGCGGAAAGTTTTCTATTCCTAAACATTGGAGCGGGGATTCTCGGCTTCGGAACTTCGACGGTTTATCCGACAAACCTGTCGCGTTTTACAAAATTTTTCGGTCATCAAGCAATTCACAACGCGACGCCGCTATTTGTTTTCGGCTCACTCGGCGGCGCCTTTACAACCTGGCTGGTTGGATTTACTTCAACCGCTTTTGACAATTTGCGCGCCGGTTTTTTTGTCGTTTTAGTCAGCTGCTTTTTATTGATTATCTTACAAATAATCCTGGCAACTGGCAGGTCAAAATAATACTTTCTGGCTGAAGAAAGTTTAGGAAAGAGCAGACATTTATTTATTTCCCCAAGTTACCAGAAGGGGAAAATTGGTAATTCTTACCGCAGAGACGCAAATTTTCGCAGAGATTCGCCGAGAAATTTATGTTTTCTCCGCGTTTCTTGGCGAGTCTCTGCGCCTCTGCGGTGAAAAAACATCTCTCGCAATTTTGTTTATTTACCTAAAACTTTTTGATCCTCATCAATTGTGCGTCTGAAGCTAAATATACTAGAACCGAATTCAACCGGGCGACTGAATAGAAAATTCGGCAAACCGCCTTTGGTAATTTCGACGCTGTTAGCGGAAAGTGTTGTGCCGGTGGCGCGATTAAATTGGGAAATCGCTTTGTTGAGGTCGGTTTGCGCTTGTAATTCACGCCCTCGTGCGGCGACGAGTTCATTTTGGCGTTGAAGAACGAGAAAGACCGTGCCAGTTCCGGCGCGAAATTGGCGCTGTTCGCTTTCAAAAAGCTGCTCGGCGGAGGCTCTCGAAGCAGCAGACGAGGCAAGACGCGCCTGCGCCGAGCGCAAAGATTGCGTCGTGTTGCGCACATCGGCTTCGATGATTTGTCCGATTTGCGCCTGTTGATTTTTGATGCGTTCGCCCTCAACCAGCGTTCTGCCCAAATTCGCCTTTGCGATGCGATTTCCGAAAGGCAGCGAAATCCGCACGCCGACGCGGAAAGTCGGATAATCAGCCGTCGCTAAATTCGACAGCGATTGCAGATAGCCGCCGACGAGATTTGACGGAACAGTAGCGGTCGAAGTAGTTGTCACAACGGGCAAAAGCGGCAAATTGTTAAGGGTTGAAAGTTCGTTGACCCGCGCGAGAAGAGATGTGTTCGTAGTATTGGTGCCGGTATTTGTCCGCGCCGTTGGTGTCCCTGCTAAACCGTTTCCCGTGTAGCTTCCAACCAGATCGATTTGGGGTTTCGTCTGGTCTCGAAAATAACGCTCGTTGATTCGATTAATTTCCTCGCTTGCTTGAAGTTGGACAATTTCCTGCCGATTGGTTAAAGCCGCGCTGACCGCTTCTTCAAGCGGCACGTCTGGAATTTCAAGTTCGACGGGCGTCACCGGAACGAGAGCGCGTCCCCAGATTTCCGCCGACCGGTCGGGCAGCATTAAAACTTTTAGATTGTTTTCTGCTCTAGTGACTGCTTCCTGCGCGGTATAAACATTCTGCTCAAATGTTGTGATTTGCGTGTTGGCGGCGATAATATCAATCGGGGCGAGCGCTCCCTTGCTGACCAGACGCTGATTGCTCTCCAGCTGCAAGCGGGCTTGTTTGACGGCATCGATCTGCACCTGCAAATTTCTGAGCGAAAAAGCCAAATCCCAGTAAAATTGTTCGACCTGTGCGATTATTTCAACCGCCTGTTGACGAAATTGGGCGTCAGTCAAACTCAAATTCTTTTTGGCAATCTCAATCGAACGGCGATTGTTGTCAAACCGAAAACCGCGCCACAGCGGTTGGGCGTAAGTCAAAGTTAAAGCTGACGGAAACTGCGGGTTAAGCGTCGCGTTCTGATTGGTCGTGTTGAGCCTCGAGTTTGAGTAATCGAGCGTGTAAGAACCGCCCGCGTACGGGGAAAATCCGCGAACGCCGAACGCGTTGGTAAAATCCGATTGCGTTACTGATCCATTCGCGCCGCCGGCAATCGTCGAACTGGTCGGCGTGGTACGCCGCTCGTAGTAACTTTCCGAATCGATCACCGGATCATAAACGCCGCGCGCGCCGCGCAAGTCAAATTCGGCGATTTGCACGTTAATCCTTGACGAATCAATATCATTGTTATTTTGCAGAGCCAGCGTAATCGCCTCACGAAGGCTGATGGGAAGCTGATTGGAAACATCTACGCCGACGCGCTCGACGCTCGGCAGAGGACGCATTGGAGCTTCAAAGTTTGGAGCAATCGGCGGCGGCTCATCGGGAAGTTGGGCGGGCGCAATGCCGCCGGAAGTTCCGACGCTTTGATTCGGCGTTTGATTCGGAGCATTCGGAATATTCGGATTTG
>JALZOH010000036.1:10818-11450 GCA_030857305.1 Acidobacteriota bacterium | reverse complement strand
GATTCGTATTCCTGCATAAAACCTTGTTCCATTCCGAGTTTTTCTAAGACTTCGACTGCCTTGAACCATTCGCGTTCATTTATCGAGCGCGAAAGCAGAATGTATTTTTCATCGGTTGCCGCTTTGTTCGTCGCATAGTATTGCGCCATCAAACTGACGGCAACTTTCGGGGACAATTCTTCTTTGATCCAGCGCACATTTTCTTCGATGCCTGCCAAATCATTCGGTAAAACGAGCAGGCGAATCAGCAAACCTTTTTGCAGAAGCCCGTTTTTATCAAAAATTAATTTATCGCCCATTTGCCGAAACATTTCCTTTATCGCTTCATGCGCAAAAGTTTTATAGCCGCGCACCTTTGAATAAGTAAAACCTTCGGCATCGCCTGCGTACTTCAAATCAGGCAAGTAAACGTCAACGATTCCGCTTAATAATTTCAATACTTTAACCGAATCGTAAGCGTTTGTGTTATAAACAATCGGCAAATTCAAACCGTTCTCCGCCGCGATAAGAATCGCCCGCGCCATCTGTGGAACGAAATGCGTCGGCGAAACAAATCCGATGTTATGACAACCACGCTTCTGAAGTTCCAACATCATTTCCGCCAGGCGTTCGTGCGTCGTTTCATTTTTTCT
>JALZOH010000036.1:0-10808 GCA_030857305.1 Acidobacteriota bacterium | reverse complement strand
CTCTGTGTTTTCCAGGTTTGCGAGATTTGAAAGTTTTGGCAATAAACACAGCGCAGATTGCAGTTGCCGAAAAAGATATTTCCCGCGCCGTTTGTGCCCGACAAAACAGGTTCTTCGCCGAAGTGCGCCGTGTAGCTTGAAACAATCGGAAGACGACCCGAATAGCACGCCGCGATTTCGTCCTTTAAGCGATTGTTTCCACAATCCTTCGGACAAATCGTGCAGGATTCGAGCAGTGCTTCCAGCTGCTCAACTCTTTTTTTCAGTTCGCCCGCCGCTAAAAGTTTCGTGTATCCGGGCTCTGATTTTTCCTCTTCCAAAAGCATTGTGTTGGTATTTGTTGATAATCGATTCCGGGGCAACCGCCCGCGCAAGTTCCCACGTAAAGTCCATCTCCGCGTTGACGGTCGCGGTTGCCATCCTGGTTTCGCGGAGCATTAAAACGCTGCCGTAAAATAAAAATAAAATGCCGACGATACCGATTGGAATCGGCGTTAAACGATATACGCCGACGATTCCGACAACGCCAATACTGACGCTCGTTAAAATAAAAAAGCACAAACCGTAATAGAACGCGCCCATCGCCCTTTGCAGAATTCTTGAACGGCTTGTTACTTTATCAAGCAGATTGACGACTGTTTCGAGACGTCGATCATAAAGCGGAAGGCTGTTTTTGTCTTCGGTTGTCAGAAGTTCCGCCAGCCTCTGTTCTAAATCGCGCACGCGGTCAACCACCCGTCCGAGCCTGGTTGAAGTCGAAAGCACGAGCGAACCGGTCGCCGAAATAAGCAGCGCGGGCGTAATCATCGCCGTCAGAAACTCGATGGTAATCTGCAGCGCATTCGGATTGAGAGAAATTACATCGCCAGCCATTTGTTTTATTGCGAATTAAAAATTGCGAATTACGAGGTGAAGAAAATAAATCTTTAATTCTTTGCGCCCTTACGGGAATCATTTCCACTTTTGTTCGAATCAATTTTCCCCACTTCAAATCCTGCGTTATAATCAAATACAACTAAAAACCTAATGTTATGACTACCGAAAAACAAACGCAAGGAACTGTTTCGGTTTTGCAGCACGAAAGCGAGATTTTGCGCAGCAATCCGCTCGGCGACAAATCCGTTCGAGACGTGTGCGTTTATCTGCCGCCAGGTTACGAACAAAGCGACTCACGCTTCCCTGTGGTCTATTGTCTAACCGGATTTACAGGACGCGGAAAAATGTTATTAAACGATAATGCCTTTGCTCCGAACCTGGCGGAAAGAATGGACGCGCTTATCAGCGAAAATAAAATCAAACCGATGATTGCCGTAATGCCCGATTGCTTTACCTATTACGGCGGCTCACAGTATATAAATTCGAGCGCGACCGGCGATTACGAAGATTATTTAACCGAGGAAATTGTTTTGTTTGTTGATGAAAACTTCCGCACGATAAACGATAAAAACTCGCGCGCCGTGATGGGAAAATCTTCGGGCGGCTACGGCGCGCTCATTTGCGGACTTCGACACGCCGACCAGTTCGGATTAGTTTGCTCGACCAGCGGCGACGCTTATTTTGAACATTGCTATTTGCCTGATTTTGCAAAAGCATTCCGTGCAATCAAAGGCAATCCGCAAAAACTCGTTGAAAAATTTTGGGATGAAGAAGCAAAAAAAGGTAAAGATGATTTTTCAGCTTTGAACATCATCGGAATGAGCGCGTGTTACTCACCGAATTTAGAAAATGAAATTGGTTTTGATATGCCGTTTGATTTGGAAACAGGCGAAATTCGCAGCGACATTTGGGGGAAATGGCTCGCGCACGATCCAGTCAGGATTGTGGAAAGTGCGTTGGAAAACTTAAAATCGCTGAAGCTTTTATACATCGACGCCGGAACGCGCGATGAATTTGCGCTTGATTTAGGCGCGAGAATTTTGTGCAAAAAATTAAAGGATTTGAATGTTCCGCACATTCACGAAGAATTTGACGACGGACATATGCAAATCAGTTACCGCTACAATCGCTCGCTCGAACTGATTTCAAGCGCAATAGAAGAGTAAATCAACTTTCTTCAGCCGAGATTTTTATCATTTTAAAATGCGTTTCGGTTTCGTCAGCAATTTCAAACCCGAGTCGTTTGTATAACACTCGCGCCGGATTAACTTTTAGAACCTGTAATCGGACAGACTTTTGCGACGTGTTTAGCAAATTTTTAATAATTGTTGTCCCGATACCACGATTTTGAAACTCCGGCAGAAGTCTTATCGAAGCAAGCAGTATTTCGGTTTCCTTTTTAATCACCCGCAAAAAACCGGCATCGATTTCATTAACAGTGATGATCTCGCCTTCTGCCGGATTAAACTGTTTCTCAAAACTTTTTCTTTGCCAATTTTCATCCCAGCCCCACGTTTGTGCGACATATTCTTTGAGAGCGGAATTATGCAGATGCCAAAGAAACTCAAAATCATCATTGTTGATTTGTCGGAAACTTATGTTCATTGAGATTAGTATTTTTCCGGCTGATTTTCTTTTGCCGAAACTCGCTCGACTTCCCGGTTCATTTTGCCGGTTAGCATAAACCACAACATTTTGTAATCCGATATAAAAGACCAAAGCGGATATTTAAACGTTGCCGGTTTATTATGTTCGACAAAAAAATGCGCGAACCACGCAAACGCGTAACCGACAGCAAAACAAAGCGGAAAATAATACCAGACACCGCCGCGAATAAACCATACAAGTAAAACAATTCCGAGCGTCGTGCCGATAAAATGCAGGTAACGCGTCAACGGTTCACTGTGTTCTCGAACGTAAAAATCCCAAAATTCGGTGTAGTTTTTTATTCTTGTTTCGTCGCTTGTCATTTTATTTACTTTAATTTTTTCTTAAAGCTTTTTTAAAAGCTAAATTATTTTCTCAATAATTTCGACAATTTTCTGCAAACCTTCCGCATCCGTTTCGTTGAAATCATCGAGTTTGTCGCTGTCCACATCTAGAACCATTGCAACTTCGCCCGATTTATCAAATACAGGTAAAACAATTTCCGACTTCGAAGCGGAACTGCAGGCGATGTGTCCGGGGAATTCATCAACGTCTTGTACAATGACAATTTTTTTTGTCGTGTAGCAATGACCGCAGACGCCTCTGCCGAAATCAATCCGCGTGCAGGCAACTGGACCCTGAAACGCGCTCAGAACAAGCTGATTTTCTTTTTTGATATAAAACCCAATCCAGAAAAATCCGAAGGCTTCTTTGAGAGCCGCCGTAATGTTCGCTAAATTGGCGACTAAATCCGTTTCGTTTTCGACGAGCGCGGCAATCTGCGGCGCGATTTCATCGTAAATCTTTTTTCGGTCTGAAGTTTTTGGAATCGTTAAGTTTTCCGCCATAGATTTTCGATTTTAACACGTTCGATTTTGCACGAATAATTAACACTTTCATTATTTGAATTAAACAGATAATCTCGTTTATTAGACAGATGTTAAAAATATGAAAACACTTTTTATAATGCGACACGCTAAATCAAGCTGGGACGATTCCGCGTTAGCTGATTTTGACCGACCACTTAACGAACGCGGGCTGGAAGCCGCGCCTTTGATTGGTGAAACGATTCGGCAACATCAATTTCAGATTGATTCAGTCGTTAGCTCACCGGCAAAAAGAGCCGAACAAACCGCGCTCCTGGTAAAAACGGCGGCGCGCATCAACTGCGAAATTCAGTTTGATCGAGGAATTTATGAAGCAAGCCCGCAGAGACTTCGGCAAATCGTTGCAAATATCGATAATGACCACAAATCAATTTTGCTGGTCGGTCATAATCCGGGATTTGAAGGTTTCTTAAAATTTCTCACCGGTGAAACTCATACGATGCCGACAGCGGCGCTAGCGGTCATTGATTTAAAAATCGATGAATGGAACAAAACGGCAGCCGGCACCGGTAAATTGCGAATATTGCTTCGCCCGAAGGAATTAAAATAACGAAGTTTAATTTTTCATAATTCACCTATTTAACATTCATTTAACACTTTGTTCAGACTAGTGTTAAATTCCTTAACTATTCTAATTTTTAGTTTCAAACTTCGCGCTTTTGTGATCAAGCATTTTGTTCTACATTTTTATGAAGGGAGTAAAGAAAACTTTTGGAGCGCGAATTAAACATTCTTCGTGACCGTTTGCTGTTGATGGGCGGCGAGGCTGAGTTAGCTTTGCAGCGCGCAACCCACGCGCTTGTCCAGCGAAACAGCGCGGTTGCCATTCAGGTTTTAGCACACGACCGCGTAATCGACTGTCTTGAACTTGAAATTGACCGTCTTAGTATCGAAGCTTTAACGCTGCACCGTCCGATTGCCGGCGAACTGCGACTGGTCATTTCGATTTTTAAGATTACGCCTATTTTAGAACGGATTGCCGACCACGCTTCGAGCATTGCGCGGACAGCCATCGAACTAAATGACGAGCCGGAACTCAAGACGTCCAATGAATTAAATGAAATGGCTGAACGGGCTTTAGAAATGCTTCAGTCGGCGCTTGATGCCTTTACCTCCAACGATGCGGACAAAGCGCGCCGACTTATTACAAAAGATGAAGAAGTTGATAAAATCTACGTCCACCTTATAAATGATTTAATGAAAACGATGACGCAAGACGCAGCAAAATCAACTCGTCTGGCACGATTTATATTCGTAGCAAAAAACCTGGAGCGCATCGGCGATTATGTTAAAGATATTTGCAAACTTACTATTTATCTGAAAGAAGCGGTATTTGTTTAAAGCCGGTAACACGATTTTGGATTAAAAGAGGAAAATTCAATTTTATTTAATATCTTCAGTTAAATTCTTTGCCAATCCAAAATCAAAATTTAAAATCCAAAATTGAAATATGTTACAACAAATCTTGATTATCGAAGACGACGCCGATATTGCCGAAAGCTTGCAGTATAATTTTAAGCGCGAAGGCTTTCGTCCCGTCATTGCCGAATCGGGCGAAAAAGGCTTACGGCTGGCGCTCGACGAAAAAAATCCGCCGTCGCTCGTCATACTTGATTTGATGCTGCCGGGAATGAGCGGGATGGAGTTGTGCCGACGTTTGCGGCGCGAGCCTTTGACGGAAAAGACGCCGATTATTATGCTGACGGCAAAAGCTGCCGAGATTGATAAAATCGCCGGACTCGAACTCGGCGCCGACGATTATATCGTCAAACCTTTTTCGGTTAAGGAAGTGGTGGCGCGTGTCCGGGCGGTTTTGCGGCGCGTTGAAAAAGACACGATTGAGCGGTATGAAGACAGTAATCTCTCGATTGATTTTGCGGATATGCGCGTTGTGTGCAGCGGTGAAGATGTAAGGCTGACGCGGAAGGAGTTTGCTCTTCTGACACATCTGATCAAAAATACGGGGCGAGTCGCCACGCGCCAAAATCTGCTTGATAATGTTTGGGGTTACAGCTATTTCGGCGACACGCGCACGCTCGATGTTCACATTCGAAGGCTCCGCCAAAAATTGGGCAGCTGCGGCAGCTGTATCGAAACGGTTGTTGGTGTCGGTTATAGATTTATCGAATTGAAATAAGATTCAAGATTCAAAATTTAAGATTCAGGCTTTCAACTTCGAATTCCGAATTTTAAATCTTGCATTTTGGAAAGATTTTATGAGTTTTTTAGATAATTTCTTTGCGAATAAAAAATCTGAGGAACAAACTTCACACCTGCTTCTACACAAATTTCTCGAAACAATGCGTGAAAGTGTCCTCGTAGTTGGTGATGATACACGCATTTTAGGCTCTAACGAAGCGGCTTATAACTCTTTTGCGCGCAACAACGGCGCGCTCGAAAACAAACGGCTTAGTGAAGTGCTTCGTGACCTCTCTCTTCACGAAGCATTTCGCAAAGCACTTGAGGACGGCGTTCTCTCGGATATCGAGCTGGAAATTCCGGGCTTGGATAAACGAAAATACGATGTGCGCGTCGCGCCGATTGAACTCGATAAAAAAAATTGCGCCATTGGTGTTTTCTATGACCTCACGCAAATTGAACACCTCGAGACGGTTCGCCAGGAATTTCTTTCAAATGTTTCACACGAACTTCGCACACCGCTGACTTCAATTTTAGCCTTTGTCGAAACTTTAGAAGACGGCGCAATTGAAGACAAAGAAAATAACCAGCGATTTTTGGGTGTCATTCGCAAAAACGCGCAGCGAATGCATCGTCTGATTGACGACATTCTCGAACTTTCGTTAATTGAATCAGGCAGCGTTTCGCTTGATCGAAAAAAAATAAATTTAGCCGCAGTCATCGATGAAGTTTTTACGAACCTTTCCTCTAAAGCAGTTAAATCGAATGTTAAATTAGTCAATGAAATCTCCAAAGATACATTTGTTTTTGCCGATGCGGTCAGACTTGAACAGATGCTGACAAATCTGATTGACAACGCCATCAAGTTTAACAGCAATGCCGGAAGCGTTACCGCCAGCCACAGCGTGAACGACTCGAAAAACGTAATTTCCATCGTCGATACCGGTGAAGGAATTTCCGGCGAACATCTACAGCGCATCTTTGAGCGATTTTACCGCACAGACCGCGCTCGCTCGCGTGAAATTGGCGGAACAGGTCTCGGTTTGGCAATTGTTAAACACCTGGCACGTCTTCACGGCGGCGAGATTTCCGTCGCTTCCATACTCGGCAAAGGTACAACCTTTTCAATCGAACTTCCCTCGGGCGAACCAATAAAATCGTAACTTTCGTTCTTTGACTGCCGCACTCGGCTAATTTCTGTGATATAGTGTTCACATCTTGCACGATTAATCTAACGGGCGAATTAGTTTCAACCAATTCGCTTCTCACCTTTATTGATGTGCTGTTTAATAAGGAGAAGTTATTTATGGAATTAAGCATCGGTCAAAAAGTTGCCTATCCGAACCAGGGTGTTTGTATGGTCGAAAGTATCGAAAATAAAAAAATCGGCGAGAACTTAATGAATTTTTATTTGTTAAGAGTTTTGAGCGACAATTCAACGATTTTTGTTCCGATGGCAAATGCCAAAGCGGTTGGACTGCGACCGATTATTGATTCTCAACAATATAAAAATTTAATTAACGGCTTAGGCGAAGATTTTGATGAAGTATCCAGTGACTGGAAAATTCGCCTGCGCGAATTTAACGAAAAACTTCAATCCGGCGATGTTTTCAAAGCTGCCGATGTGTTGAAAAAGCTGACGTTTTTGAGCCAGGAGAAAAAACTTTCGTTCCGTGAACAGACTTTATTTGAAAAAGCGAAATTTTTGATCGTCTCGGAAGTGACCAACGCCGGTCTTGCAAACGAGAGCAAACTCGAGGGCATCATTAAAAAACTCATCGAAAACGCCTGCCTTCTCCATCACATTACACAGCCGGACGCGATTTCAAAAACAAGTCATTGATAATGGTAAAAGTAAAAAGGCAAAAGTAAAAACCTAAGAATGCCTCATCTTTACAATTATTTATCTTTCAAAATTTTTACTCACCTATTTAAAAAATACTAAGGATAAATACCAATTATTCTTGGGGCTGCTTCATTCTTTATCCTTTGAATAGCTTGCTCTGACGATTGTTTTAATATTTCCGCGAACGTGAAAGTCGCCTTCGATTTCCACTCGCAAAGGGTCGCACGCCTTTACAAAATCTTCTAAAATTATATTGATGACATGCTCGTGGAAAACTTTTATTTCGCGAAATGAATTGATATAAAGCTTCAAACTTTTTAGTTCGATACAACGCTGGTTCGGAACATATTTCAGCTTAATAATTGCAAAATCCGGGAAATCGGAAAACGGACAGATTGCCGTAAATTCAGGAATTTCAAAATCTATCCAAATCTCGCGCCCCGCGTATTCATATTTGAAGGAATCAAGGGGGAAAAGATTCATTTCCTCACGCGGCGTCGAGCGAATATCCAAATTCTGTTGATTTGTCGGTGATAAATTTATTTCGTCAAACATATAAATTCTCGTCTATCCAAAAGCTTCTCAAACTTTAAATTTTTTAGCCGCTTCCAAATCCTTCACGCCAATATTATTGAGCGCTTCCAATAAATTAACAAAAATATGGGCGGTCGCGCGAGCGTCGTCGCCGGCGCGATGATGATTAATCAATGCAATCGAGTAATAGTCGGCGACTGTATTGAGCCGATGATTTTCAATATCGGGAAGCAATTTCCGCGAAAGCTGCACGGTGCAGAGATGCTGATTTCCCACTCGGTAATCCTCGAAAATCTTACCGATTTCGTGATTCAAAAAACGCAGATCGAAATGCGCATTGTGTGCGACCAGCACGGAATCGCCGATAAAATCCAAAAAGTCCGCCGCCACTTCATGAAACTTCGGCGCGCATTTAACCATTGTATCCGTAATTCCCGTCAACTCCGAAATAAAATGAGGAATCGGGGTTTCAGGATTGACCAGTGTTTGAAACTCGGCAGTAATTTCGCCGCCCCTGACGCGGTATGCGCCGATTTCCGTGATGCGGCACGGCGGGGTTTTCGCGCCCGTCGTTTCAAGGTCAAAAACAACAAAATTGGTTTCCGCAAAATTTCGCCGTTCAAAATTGTTTTTTATCAATTCAACCGTGTCATTATTGAGCTTCAGACGCGGGTCTGCACCGACTAAATCCGACACCAGGAGACGTGCCAGACCCGGTTCGGCTTTTGGTATTTTCATCACACAATCAACGACTTTGACGACCGAGGCGCGTCCGCCGAAAGAGCGAAGAAGTTGGATTGTTTCATTAATTAGTAATGAGTCTGAAATTAAGTTAGGATACGGTGGCATCTCAATTTATTCTAACGTTAAAAACATTAAAACGTAAACTTAGCCAAAACAAATAAAAATATCTATGAGCTTTGAAGAAAAAATTTTAGAACATTTTAAGAAAACGAACGCACTTCTTGAAGGACATTTTATTTTGTCGAGCAGTCTTCACAGCCCTCAATATTTGCAGTGCGCTCTTGCTCTGCAGTCTCCGGTGGATGCGGCAAATTTCGGGCGTGCAATCGCCAAAAAACTTGGCACAGAGCAGTTCGACACCGTTGCTTCACCTGCCATCGGCGGTTTAATAATTGGTTATGAAGTCGCGCGGGCATTGAACACACGCTTCGTTTGGACCGAGCGCGAGAACGGCACGATGACTTTGCGGCGCGGTTTTTCTGTCGAAGAAAACGAAAAAATCTTAGTTGTCGAAGATGTGATTACAACCGGCGGCTCGACGCGCGAATGCATCAAAGCGCTTGAAAGCGGCGGCGCAAAAGTTACCGGCGCGGCTTCGATTATTGACCGCTCAAACGGAAAAGCCGAGACGGGCGTGAAGAGAATTGCGTTGGTAAATTTGGAAGTTCCAAGTTACAAAGCAGAAGATTGTCCGATGTGCGCAAAAGGGGAAATTGCGGTAAAACCCGGAAGTCGCTCTCAGATTAAAGTATGAAATATTCAAAGCAAATCGAAGAATTTTAAGAATGAATTACCGTTTGACAATTCAGTATGACGGCACGGATTTTCACGGTTGGCAGGTGCAGAGAAATCTGCGCACCGTGCAGGGAGAACTCGAAAAAGTTATCAGTATGCTCGAAGGCGCGGAAGTTAAAGTGACCGGGTCGGGTCGGACAGACGCCGGTGTTCACGCTGAAGGTCAGGTCGCAAATGTTCGTCTTAATAGATTGTTCACGCCGGAAAAACTTTGCGCCGCAATCAACGGCAATGTCGGGCGAGACGTGCGTGTTTTAAATGTTGAAGAAGTTTCCGATGATTTTCATTCGCGTTTTTCTGCTCGATTAAAAACTTATGTTTATCGGGTCGTCAACGCGCCCGTAATGTCGCCATTCTGGCTGCGTTATGCGCATCACGAATCACGCTTTTTGGATGTCGACAAAATGAACGAAGCAGCGCGTCTGTTCTTAGGAGAACACGATTGGACGGCATTTTCCGCCGCTCGTTCCGATGTCGAAAATCGTGTGCGGACGGTAACGGAATTTGTCATCGATTCACATTGGGATGCCCGCGCCAACGCTTCAATCATTGAATTTCGCATCAGCGCGCACGGTTTTCTTCGTTATATGGCGCGCTCAATCGTCGGAACAGTGCTTGAAGTCGGGCGCGGCGAGAAAGATTCTGATACAATTTTGGCGGCAATCGCGGGCGGCGAACGCAGTCTGGCAGGCAGAACCGCTTCGGCAAGCGGTCTGACATTACTGAGAGTCGATTACGAGTAATATGCAAAAAGTTGATTTCCAGGAAATTATTGCTTCGCCCGTGGCGGCTTTCGATGAGGGTTTACGTTTTTTTATGGGAGAAGGAACGCTCAACGAAACTTTGCGCCGCGTGGCGAAAAACTTGGACAGTCACCGGATTGATTATAATGTCATCGGCGCGGTCGCGCTCAACCAACACGGTTACCGGCGTTTTACTGAAGATATTGATCTGCTTTTAACCCGTGGAGGTTTAGAAAAATTTAGAAATGAGCTTGTTGGAAAAGGTTTTCGACCGGCTTTTGAAGGCGCTACCAGAAAATTTAGAACGACGCGGGAAAATGTCTCGATCGAGATAATTACGGCGGGCGAATTTCCCGGCGACGGAAAGCCGAAACCGGTTGTGTTTCCAAATCCAAACGAAAGCGAGACGGAAATTGACGGAATAAAAACCGTAAGTTTAGAAAAATTAATAGAATTAAAACTCGCGTCGGGAATAACCGCGCCGCATCGCTTAAAGGATTTGGCAGATGTGCAGGAAATTATCAAAATCAAAAACTTGAGCGTCGAGTTTACCGAAAAACTCGATCCGTATGTGCGCGAAAAGTTTTTTGAACTGCA
>JALZOH010000035.1 GCA_030857305.1 Acidobacteriota bacterium | reverse complement strand
CCCGAATAACTCGAAAAGAGAAGAACGACAATAAAAAGCCGCAGCAAATTTAGCAACTCATCTCACCGCAATAATGCGAAAAATGCGGTGGGATGTTTATTATAATGAAACTAATCGTCTTTCAAATGGCTTTTTTCTTATGGTTGATAGCGGCAAGTTGCACTCGACCATCGACGAGGTTGACGGAGAGTGAAATTGTTGCGACCGAAAGCGTACCGAATAATGAAAGCAATAATCAAACAGCCGTTAAATTTCGTGTTGAGACGGTGGCGAGCGGTTTAGAAGTGCCTTGGGCGATTGCGTTTCTGCCTGACGGAAATGTGATTTTTACCGAGCGTCCGGGTAGAGTGCGTTTGATTGAAAAGGGAAAACTCCGTAACGAACCGATTTACACCGTCCCGGATGTCGAGCCGTCGAGCGAAAGCGGTTTGATGGACGTTTCGGTGCATCCTAATTTCTCTGAAAATAAATTCCTCTATCTCGCCTACGCTTATCGCGGCGATGGAAAGCAAGTCAAAGTCCTACGGTATAAACTTGCCGACAACAAACTAACCGAGCCAAAAACAATCGTCGAAAACATTCCCGCCGCGCCGAATCACGCCGGAACTCGCGCGCGTTTTGGTCCCGACAAAAAACTTTACATTACAACCGGCGACGCGACCGATTGGAATTTAGCCCAAAAAACGGATTCGCTCGCCGGCAAAACCCTACGTCTGAATGATGACGGCACTGTTCCGCCGGATAATCCTTTTGTCAATAAAAAAAACGTGCGACCGGAAATCTGGACCATCGGACACCGCAACGCTCAAGGCTTAGCCTGGCAGCCCGGCTCAAATCTGATGTTTCAAACCGAACACGGACCTTCGGGTTTTGAAGGCAAGGGCGGCGGCGGCGATGAAGTCAACATTGTCGAACGCGGGAAAAATTACGGCTGGGCGGAAATTCATCACCAACAAACCAGAGCCGGAATGGAAACGCCGCTCCTTGAATATACTCCGGCGTGCGCGCCCGCGAGCGGAATGTTTTACAACGGCAACGCTTTTTCCGAATTCAAAGGCAATTTCTTTTTCGGATGCCTGCGCAGTCAGCGCGTCATTCGCGTCCGGCTCGACGGCAGACGAGTCGTTGCACAAGAAAATCTGCTGGAAAAAACTTTCGGGCGAATTCGTGAAATTGCCGAGGCGCCGGACGGCTCGATTTGGTTCACAACTTCTAACCGCGACGGACGTGGCAATGCGGCGAAAGATGATGACCGCATCCTGCGGCTCGCGCCGATTAAATAATTTCAAATTTTGAAAAAGATAAAAAGCCTTCTCAAATGAAAAGGCTTTTTATCTTTTTCAGTCCTAACCCTCTTTATTTCTTTAATCTACCCACAAATTTCTGTCTAAACTTTGCTACTTTCGGCGCAACGACTGCTGCGCAATACGGCTGATTCGGATTATTGTCAAAGTATTCCTGGTGGTAATCTTCCGCCATGTAGAATTTGTCAAACGCAGTAACTTCCGTGACAATCGGATTGTCATAAATGCCTTCCGCTCCAACTTCTTTGATGACTTCTTCAGCAATTTGTTTTTGATTTTCGTCGTGATAAAAAATTGCTGACCGATACGATGAACCGATGTCGTTGCCCTGCCGATTCAAAGTCGTCGGATCGTGGACAGTAAAGAAAATTTGCAAGATTTCCTTGAATGAAATCTCATTTGGGTTAAAATTTACATTTACTACTTCAGCGTGTCCGGTCGTTTCCGAACAGACTTCTCGGTAAGTCGGATTCTCTGTGTGTCCGCCCGAATAGCCAGATTCAACCGATTCGACGCCTTGTAAGTCGTCAAAAACCGCTTCGACACACCAAAAACAGCCTGCTCCCAAAGTCGCCGTTTCTATATTTTTATTTTCCATATTTATTTTATTCTAACCGAACTAAGTCAAAATTTGATTTATTAGATGCGCCGTTACTGCGTCAGTTTGTTTTCCCTTTTTTGCACAATCTTAGTAAGCGTTACAACTTGCCCAACGTGCCGCGCCGTATGTTCGGCAACGTGAAAAAGCAAACCAAAAAGATTGGTCGGCAATTTTTTGCGCCCGACAAAGCGTTCTTCAAATAAACTTTCAGGCGCGACATTTTTCAGCGCATCAAGCGCATTATTAATTTCGTCAACCGCTTTTTGTATCAACTCACCCGCATTTAAATTTGAATTGCGATTGTTTTCCGTCCTCAACCATTCAAATTGTATTTCGCTTAATTGTTCACCACGTGAATAGGTAAGAAGTCGGTCGATGCTTCCCGCGATGTGTCGCAAATGGAATGCGACTGACGAGGAATTATTCGGGCATTTTAATAATTCCTCATTGCTCAAATGCGGCGCGAATCTTTCCAAATCCGTAATCGCCTGCACAAGCGCGTGCGCGGCAGGCATCACAAGCGGCGAGAAGCCGTCGAGTTCTCCGTTGAGCCAAGCTTCGTTTGACATAAAAAATCCAAAAGGATTAATGCTGAGCGGATTAAAAATTCAGTTGTAAGCCTTCCATGAAAATAAATTTTAACCACCGATAAAACTCATAGAGCGCGAAGCGGGCGCAAATTCCGCATCGTTAATTGTGTGCCGGGCTTCTTTTTTCAGCACGACAGCTTGAATAAATTCGACGATTTCCGCGCGGCTCGCGCCGCCGCGCACGACATCGCGCAAATTGTGTTCAGTGGTCGAAAAAAGGCAGGTGCGAATTTGCCCGTCGGCAGTTAATCGAATGCGCGAACACGCGCCGCAAAACATTTCCGTCACCGGCGCGACGATGCCAATTTCGCCCGGCGCGCCATCGACAAATTTATATCGCCAAGCCGTTTCCGCGCCGCGCGATTTCTCTTTTAATTCAAGCGGAAACGCAGCATTGATCGTTTCGCGGATTTCTTGAGCGGAAACAATTTGATTTCGGTTCCATCCGTGTCCGGAATCGAGCGGCATAAATTCGATAAAGCGCATTTTCACGTCACGCGTCCGGGCGAAAAGGGCAAAGTCAACAAGTTCATCGTCGTTGCGCCCGCGCACGATGACGGCGTTGATTTTCACCGGCGTTAATCCGGCGCGCTCTGCTGCTTCGATAGAATTCAAAACATTTTCAAGCGTGTCAACACCCGTAATTTCCTTGAATCTTTCGCGCCGTAAGCTGTCCAAAGAAATCGTTACGCGGTCTAATCCGGCACTTTTCAAGGCTTCGGCACGTCGCGGAAAACTGTGTCCGTTGGTGGTTAAAGCCAAATCTTTCAATTTTGGATTTTGGATTCTGGATTCTGGATTTTCGTTATTTAAGAATTGAAAATCTAAAGCTACAATCTCTGATTGACTTGAGACTTGAGACTTGAGACTTGAGACTTTAAGCCTGGCAATTTTTTCGATTAAAGTTTCAATATCACGTCGCAGAAGCGGTTCACCGCCGGTTAGACGAATTTTTTCAATACCTAAGGAAACAAAAATCTCGCAAATGTATTCGATTTCTTCAAAAGTAAGAATCGTTTCTTTGCGCGCCATTGGCGGCTCGCCGTTTGGCAGACAATAAAAACAGCGAAAGTTGCAACGGTCGGTTAGACTGACGCGCAAATCGCGGATTATTCGGTTGTGAGCATCACGCAGAAGCATTAAGAAAATGATACAGATTTGCTGCCGTGAAAACAAAGCTCTGCACTGATTTCGTAAATTTTACCGATTACCGAAAGCTAAAAATAAGCTTTTGAGAAACAAATATTTTTAACTTTTTATCTTGGTCTTTTTGCTTTTAGCGCCTTTGCGTTTCGCTTCAAGCCATCTAACTTCGCCCGCTTCATCGCGCTCCGGCGGAATTTTTCGACGTAATCTTCGGTCGAAAGCGCAAGAATTTTGTCTAAATCGGGCGAGACATTTCCCGCGCGCGGCTCAAAGCGTGTTTCTTCGGTCGGTTTTTCAAATCGATTCCACGGACAAACATCCTGACAAATGTCGCAGCCGTAGAGCCAGCCGTTTTGATTTTCTTCTATTTCAGCAGGTAGTTCCGGCTTGCGCAATTCTATTGTCGCGTAAGACAAACACGCTTTTGAATCAATCAAATACGGCGCGACAATCGCATTTGTCGGGCAAGCGTCAAGGCATTTCCGGCAAGTTCCGCAATGATCTTCGACAATTTCGGTATCGCACGCGAGTTCAAGGTTAAGCAAAATTTCGCCTAAAAAAACCCACGAGCCGTATTCTTTTGTAATGACGTTTGAATGTTTGCCGAGCCAGCCGAGTCCTGCCCGAACCGCCCACGCCTTATCCATAACGGGAGCGGTATCAACACAGATTTTGCCGTCAGCCGCCGCGTCAATTGATTTAATAAAGACAAGCAGCTCGCGCAATTTTTCCTTCAGAACATCGTGGTAATCGTCTCCCCAGGCATAGCGTGAGACCTTTCCTTTTTCTTCGCTTTCTTCGTGTTCGTGCGGCGTGTAGTAATTCAGAGCAACGACAATGATAGATTTTGCTTCAGGGAAAATTAAGTTTGGATTCGTGCGTTTTTCCGGCTCGCGTTCCATCCATCGCATCTCGCCGTGAAAGTTTTTTGCCAGCCATTGTTTGAAATGCTCGCTCTCTTGAACAAGCGGTTCGGCGCGGACAATACCGATTTTATGGAAGCCAATCTCGAAGGCTTTTTGTTTGATTTTGAGGGTTAAACTATCCACGACAATTCAAAGATAACAAAAAGGCTGTCCTAACCGAAGCCGGACAGCCGAAGAAAATCACAATCGTTTTAACGTTTCAATTTTAGAAATACAACTTCACACCGAATTGGAATTGACGCGGGTCGAAAGCCGCCGTCGGACGGCTAAAATATTTTCCGCCCTTGGTGCGCTCGCCGAAAGCGTTGACATCGTTAAAAAACGGCGATGCCGAAGCTTCGTTAAAGCGATTGAAAAGGTTGAAACCTTCGGCAATCAAATCAAGCCGTACGCGCTCGCCGAAGCGAATCGCCCGCGCAACGCGCAAATCGACCGAAGCGAACGAATGTGTCATCCCTTCATTGCGCCCGAGATTCCCGACTGAAAATCTGCCGTCCGTGATCAGCGGCGTGATGCAGCCGGGTGTACCGGGAATGCACAGCGAACCGTCGGGATTTACGCTTGGGCGGTCGGTCTGCGACGCTTGGTCATTGTTCGCATCAAAATTAGTAATGATGTTGAACGGACGACCGGAGGAGATTTCCACAATTGGCGCAATCGTAAAATCAGCCAGGAATCGCTGAAATCCACTACCAGAACGCCAGCCCTGCGGCGAAGCCAGAACGCCGCTAAAGACAAACCGGTGCCTCTGGTCAAAGAGCGACAAAGAGCGTTCGGCGCGGAAATTGTTCGGGTCTTGCGGAATGAGCAAAGTTTGCAAGTCAGACGAATCGTCAATGGATTTTGAAAAAGTGTAAGAAGCTAAAAACGTTAAGTTATTGGCAAAGCGTCGTTTTAGCTCAAGATTCAGAGCATTATAGTTTGAGTTTCCGTCAGAAACTTGTGCGTTAACCGAGCCAAACGGCGAAATTGTTCCGGGCGTTCGGAGCGAACCAGCCAGAGCGTTATTAAAATCATCGAGCGTGCGACGAAGCGGCGCCGGCAAACCCGGAGTTCCGTTATACAAATTCAATATAGACTGCGTCAGAAAATAATTCGGCGCACTCGGACGGAAGAAGTTGGCGAAAGCCGGTGCGACGACTCGCCCGCCCGCGCATTGTGCCACCGCGCCGGGAATAACGACCGTGCAGCCAGCACCGCCAGCTGGTGAACCGGGCGGAGCAACCGGAATTGTAAAAGCAACCGCTTCGGTTTGCGTCGCCGGTAATCTTCCAGCAAAACGTTGAAAATTTTGAATCTGCAATGCCGTATTCGGCGTATTCAAATCCGTCGGATGCGGCAAGTGATGTGCGCCAACAAAAATATATGAAGCCGAAATGGACATATTGCTCGTCAATTGTCGCTCTAAGGTCAAATTTGCCTGCGTCGCCGAAGCATATTGAAAATCTTTGGTTATCGGCAGCGTGAATGGCAGAACCGCTCCAAATCCCGAAAAGGTCTGATCATTAAAACGCTGTCTGCCGAATTGATACTGTGCCGTAGGAGCTACGCCCGGCGTGAAAACTCCCGGCGCGCAAAGCGGGTTCGAGGTTGAACCCGGCACGCAAACCGTGCCTTGAAAAACTTGCGCGGCGTTGAGCAAACCGGTGGGCACAGGGCTACCCGCGGTTAATACAGCTTGCTGCTGCTGTGCGGCATCAGCAATATCCGAGTTAAACGCGGCGGCTAGAAGCGGATGATCATAAAAAAGCCCGAGCGCGCCGCGCACAACCGTTTTACTATCACCGAAAATGTCGTAGGCAAAACCGAAACGCGGAGCGATGTTGTTTTTGTCGCGCGGAAATCCCTGTTGCACGCCGAGCACGTCCTGCGCCGCGAGAATATCGCTTGCCGAAAGATTGATGCGTGAAAGCGGATCGTTAAAACCGACCGGAGCAATCGTTTCGGTCAATTCCAAATCGTAGCGGACACCGTAGTTAAGCGTTAGACGGCGCGTCGCCTTCCATGTGTCTTGCGCAAAAAAGGCAATCGGCGTATTTTTAATGCGGCTGACCGGGTCGCCGAAACCTTGAATATAAGTTGACGGCAAACCGAGTCCGTAAGATTGAACCGGAGTCAAGTCAGGCGCCCCGAGTTGTCCGAAAGCCGGGTTAAGATTACCAGCCGCGAACGGACCAAAATTAAAAAGTCCGGCGAAGTTTAATTCAAAAACCGCGCTTGGAATTCTGACAAAATTGATGTCGCCACCAAATTTTAACGTGTGCGTTCCGAGAATATAATTGAAATTATCGGCAATTTGATAGCGCGTTTCGGTGCGGTCAACCGGCGAGAAAAGCTCGCGCCCGATGAACGCCGTGCCGGAAATGTTAAATGAAACCGCATCGCCGTTTTCCGAGCGGAAAATGGCATCGCGTCTGCCGTAACTAAAGCGAAACTCATTCGCCGCGCGTTCGCCCAAAGTCGAATTAAGTCCCGCCGTAAAAGAATAATCCTTGAGTTCCTGGATACCGGTGCGCGAAAAATCATTTTGTCCGATTGATTGATTTTGCGATTCGACTTGAATGCCGGTCAGCGTTCCCGGATTATATCCGAAACGGAAGGTCAATTGATTATCATTGTTGAGATTGTGGTCGGTGCGAAACGAGAAAAAGTTTGAGCGGTCGGTAACGGGAAAAGTTCTCTGCAAGTCATTAAGCGGACGAAACGCGATAAATTGTCCCTGCGCGTTTTGCGTGTTGATTGGAATAGGCGCGCCGGACAATAAAAATCGCGAGCCGACAATCGGATTGGTCGGAAGTATCGGGCTGATTGCCGGACATTGACTGCCGTCATTCGGTGTAACTAAATTATTAAATCCGGTTAAAGCCGTGCTGCTTCCGCTCGAAGCAAAAAAAGCATAAGCGCGGGCTGCGCAAATCAATTGTGCGCCTTGCGGAGCGGTTTGCGCGCTGCCGAGCAGTTGAACGCCTTGCGAAACGGTATTGCCGATAAATGAAAGCTGTTGAGTGGTTAAGCCGCTAAAATTCCGTGCCGTCGGGTTTAAGCCTGAAATTACCGGAAAAGAAAATGAATTGTTTAAACCTTGCGCGACATTGCTGGTGAAAAATCCGGTTTCATCGCGCTGGCGGCGTTCAAATGAGGCGAAGAAAAAGTTTTTGTCTCTGCCGGAAGTGCTCACCGGTCCGCCTTCACCGAAGTTCAGAAACGGGAGCGGTCCGCCGAATGTTCCACCGAATTGGGTCCGGCGAAAATCCGGTTTATCAACCGGCGAAAACGCGTTGCGAGCCTGGATGCTTTTATCGCGGATAAAACCGAAGAGGTTTCCGCTGTAATCATTCGTTCCACGCTTGGTTACAACGTTGATGATACCGCCCGTCGCGCGTCCGAATTCCGGCGCGTAAGAGTTCGTCGCCACTTGAAATTCCTGCACGGCTTCCTGCGAAACGGTTGTGCGCGCGGCATTGACCGAGTTGTCGGTGAAATCCGAGCCGTCAACCTGCACGAGCGTCGAGCGTCCGCGCTGTCCGCCGATGTTCAAGCCCGATGTCGGCGCGGGTCCAATCGGGCGACCGTTATCACGTCCGACAGTGGAAATTGTCAAGGCAAATCCGGTTGCGCTGCGTTCATTTACCGGCAGATTTTCAATTCTCTGCTCGTCAATCGTATTGGAAACCGAAGTCCTGGTGGTTTCGACTAAAGCTACATCATCGCCTGAAACATTTACGACAACGTCCTGCCCGCCGACTTCGAGTTTGATTCCGAGTTCGGCGCTTTGTCCGACGGTTAAGCGAACCGGTGAAATGACAGTTCTTTTAAACGTCGCGGCTTCCGCCGAAACTTCGTATTCTCCCGGCGGCAGAGCAAAAATTTGATACGTGCCTTCGTCATTGGTCGTCACCGAGCGGGTGATTCCAGTGGCGGCATTTCGCGCCGTGACGGTCGCGCCCGGCACAATCGCTTCATTCGGATCGGTCACCAGCCCGCGCAAATCGGCGGTGCTGGCTTGCGCTTGAGCAAACGCCGCGCTTACGCCTAAAAATATTATGATGAACAAAGTGAAAAACTTTTCGAATATATCGACGGGAAAACGCCCATGAAGTGCCTTCATTACTTTTAATCTCCTCAATTTTAAGACCTTTTATGATTCCGCCGGCTTGGAATCAGCAAAAATATTTTGTGGATGGAGTTGATAAATCTTTTTCGCTCGAAAATTTTTCAGCGCATTTTGCACTCAAAACATCTCAAATTTCAGCCGACAGATTTTTTAATAGATTGATAGCTTTGAAATTTTAATAGTAAATACAGATTTTAAGCAAGCATAAAGTTAAATTTTTGTTACTTTTACTCATTTATTTTCATCGGTGCGAAATGGTTGGCGTGTTTGCCGAGCCAAAATCTCGCGCAATTTGGCGCTTATCCCCAAGCCTGAAATCGCAAGTTTAGCCAGCGCCGGGACGAACGCCGCTCGCCGCAGCAAAGCGGAAACGCGTAATCTTTTTCGAAATTTCGCCGCGTGCCGCAGCTGATATTTTTCTGTAATCCTTTCGGGTGAAAGGTAATTTTCCGCGATGACCTCCGCTAAAATTTCCGCGCCTTCAAAAGCCATCAGCATTCCGCTGCCTGTAAACGGGTCGATAAACGCCGAAGCGTCGCCGACCGCGAAAATATTTTTTGCCGGATTTAAGTTTTTGCCGCCAAAACCGTCAACCGAAACCGCCAGCCATTCAGAAACAGGCGCGGCATCTTTCATTGTTTGAAAGGCGCGTTTATTTTGAAAAATAACTTCTTTAACAATTCTTTCCGCATCGCCGCCGCACTGTTTGACAACTTCCGCCCTAATCAAAAAACAATGATTGGCAAAATTATTTTCAACATGACTTAAACCGCCATAACCGCCGCGAAAAAAATAAATCTCGCAAACTCCTCTGCTTAAATTGACGTTTTCAAGATGTGCCTTAAAACCAACGAAGCGATTTTGGATTTTGGATTTTGGATTTTGGATTTGTTCGTTATTTGTTGTTCGTACTCGGTTGACTCTGGCTTCTTTCTTGTGATCGGTGGTTGGTACTTGATAATTTGAAGAATTATTCTGGCGTCTCTGAGTTAAAAAATTTTTATCGGCTAATTTTGCTATAACTCTTGCGCGTCCCGTTGCATCAATTATCAAATCGGCAGTTATTTCTTTTAAGTTACCGTTTACGGTGCGAAACCTTAATCCCCTGATATTTCCCTCTTTGCCGGAAAGAAGTCCGATTGCCGCGTATTCTTCTAAAACTTCAGCGCCCGCTTCCTTCGCTTTTTCTAAAAGTCTAAAATCCATCTCGGCACGGCTTAAACCTAACGCACCCTGCAAGTCGCCGCCGAACCATTTGCTCGGTACAGAGACGGAGTTTCCGCCCGGCTCATAAAAAACGGTTTCGGTGATGCGCTCGCCGCCCGCTGAAATCATTTCCCCGAACACGCCTAATTCTTTGAAGTGAGAAAGGCATTCGGGCGAGATGAACTCACCGCAGAGTTTGTGGCGCGGAAACTTTTCGCGTTCGACCAATGTTATATCAAAATTTTTCTTTGCCAGACGAATCGCCAACCCAGCGCCTGCCGGACCTGCGCCGACTATGAGGATTTTGGATTTCGAGTTTTGGATTTTAAATTTCACGGTCAATTATATTTTAACTTTTCCGCTCGTCTTTTGCATTTTCTTTTGCCTGCAATCCGTGTTATTCGTGTTATTCGCAATTAAACTTTTATGAAAATAATTCCGCTCTCGATTCCGACACCTTTTTATATCGGCAACGTCAATATTTTTTTAATCAAAGAAGAGCCTTTGACGCTGATTGATGTCGGACCGAAAACAAAAGAAGCAGCCGAGGCTCTGCGCGAAAGATTACTCGAAAACGGCGTTCACTTTTCAGATGTTCGGCGTATCGTCCTGACGCACGCGCACGAAGACCACTGCGGTTTGGCGAAAACCGTGCGCGAGGCGGCGAAAAATGCAGAAATTTTTATACACAAATGGGAAACCGGACACCTTTTCGGCAGGTTGGCGAGCGTTGAACATCAAAACTTAATGACCCGTGCCGGAGTGTCGCTAGAGATTTTCCGCGAAATGCAGGAACTTTATAAAGATATTTCCCTCTTGACCGACGCGCTCGATAAAAATGATTTCAGCGAACTGTCGGATGAAATGGAACTTGAATTTGCCGTCGGAACTCTGAAAGTTCTCCACACGCCCGGACACACGCCCGGCTCGTGTTCATTTTTCAGAGAAGCCAATCGCACATTGATTGCCGGAGATTGCGTTCTAAAGCGCATCACGCCAAACCCCGTCATCTCGCCCGACCCGTCTGACCCGCGCAAACGTTTTAAATCCCTGGCGGAATACCTGGTCAGTCTCGCACGAATTCGCACGCTTTCGCCGACGCTTGTTTACGGCGGACACGGCGAACCGATTTTTGATTTTGAAGAAATTTTTCATCGTTATGTCCGCTCGATTGACGATCGCCAGCGTAAAGTCATTGACTTTGTTTCAAAAAACGGCGCGACGGCATTCGATATTGCGCAAAAACTTTTCCCCGATGCGATCGGCAAAAATATTCACCGTTTTCTTGCACTTAGCGAAACAATCGCGCATCTCGATTACGCCGAAACAGAACAAAAAATCGCCGTTGAATTAAAAGAAGGCGTGGAGTTTTACCGGACATTATGATGTAACTTTTTGGATTGCTCTATTTCCCTCTCTACGCCTCTACAAGCAGACAAATGCATTTTTATGCATCTATCGTGTTTATTCCTGTTAATTATTTCTCTGTGTTCCCGGTGGTGAAAAAGTCCTAAACAGTTGAAGTTTGCTGCACAACAATTTGACCGATTTTGTCGCTTACCTTTGTCAAACCGTCAAATCCGGG
>JALZOH010000034.1 GCA_030857305.1 Acidobacteriota bacterium | reverse complement strand
CTTCGAGTGCGGGAACGGCGTCGATGAGTTTTCCGACCACGCCTGGCGTGTACGAGTTGCGACTAAACAGAAACAACGGAGCGGTGCGAGTGGCGACTTCTGCTCAGATCACGGTCAGATAATCAGCCAATACGATTGAGGGTTGAGTTACTGTCAAAATTGATAGTAACTCAACCCTCATTAAATTATTAAAGCCAGCCTTTCGGCAGTTATAAACCCAAGCCCTTTAGATTTCTTATTTGACGACAACGCTATTTTTCATCACTTCGGTTAGTTGTACCGCCAAAGCAATTTGCAAGAACCTTAATTTAAAAAATGCCGAAGGTCGGAATCGAACCGACATGGGATTGCTCCCGCCAGATTTTGAGTCTGGTGCGTATACCAATTTCGCCACCCCGGCATGAACTATGAATAATAAAACTATTCGTTTTTCCAGTCAACTACGACAAAAAGGTTTGGCAATATATTTTTTAAATCTTTGTATAAACAATTGATTTGCAACAGTTTAAACTGTTTTATTCGCCTGCGATTGCACTGCCGTAATCGCCACCGCGTCAACAATGTCTTCGGCTTTACAGCCGCGCGATAAATCATTTGCAGGTTTATCCAAGCCCTGCAAAATCGGTCCGATTGCTGTTCCACCGGTTAATCTTTCGGTTAATTTATAAGCGATATTCCCGGCGTTCAAGTCCGGAAAAATCAAAACATTCGCTTGCCCTGCCACGCTCGAACCGGCTGCTTTTGATTCGGCAACCGAGGGAATTAAAGCCGCGTCTGCCTGAAGTTCACCGTCAATTTCGAGTTCCGGAAAACGCGCTCGCACGGTTTTTGTCGCTTCGACAATTTTATCGACGAATTGATGTTTGGCGCTTCCTTTCGTTGAAAACGAAAGCATCGCAATTTTTGGTTCAACCTGCAGAAGAGCGCGGCACGAATCCGCCGAAGCGATGGCAATTTCTGCCAGCTCCGAAACGTTCGGGTCAATGACCACGCCGCAGTCAGCATAAATCATTGCACCGCCGGCGCCAAATTTTTCATCCGGTACAATCATCAAAAAAAAACTCGAAACAGTTTTGAAATTTTGTCGCACACCGATGCAGTGGAGCGCAGCGCGAACCGTGTGCGCGGTCGTATTGGTCGCGCCTGCCACCGAGCCGTCGGCTTTTCCGAGTTTGACCAGCAGATTTCCGAAAAAAAGCGGGTCTTTGACAGTTTCTTCGGCTTCCTCGAGCGTGATGCCTTTTGCCCGACGCAGTTCTTGATAAAGTATTGCCATTTTGCCGAAGTCCGTAGATTTTCGGTGATCAAGAATTTCAACGCCATTCAAATTGGCGTTTGAAAGTCGCGCCGATTCACGGATTTTTTCTTCATCCCCGAGAATCGTAATTTTTGCTAACCTTTCGCGGACGCACATTTCGGCGGCGACCACTGTTCTGGCATCTTCGCCTTCGGGCAAAACGATGTGCTGAATGTCGGCGGCGGCGCGCGCGCGAATTTTTTGTAAAATCATAATTTCACCCGTCTCATGTTTCTCATTGAATATTTATCATTTATCATTTACTTTTGAATGTCTAATAATCAAAAGTTTATCGTTCAATTTTGATTTTCTATTATATGATATTTGTTTATTGAGAGATGTTAAACGCTAGAGTGATGGAGAAGAATAAAATGAGCCAACTGGAAAAAGTAAAAGCCGATAAACCGACGCGCGAAGAAAAAGGGCAGGCAAAAAGCCGTCTGAAAAATATGTTGATGTTTTTGCCGAATATGGTAAAACTCCTTGGAAGTCTGCTCACCGACGGGCGCGTTGCGGCTGTTGATAAGGCTCTGTTTGCAGCGGCGATAGTTTATGTCATTGTGCCGCTCGATTTCATCCCGGATATTTTCCCTTTCATCGGTCAAGTTGACGATTTGTATCTGGTTGCGCTGACCCTTGTTCGGCTTCTTAACCGCACGGACGAAGCCGTTGTGCGCGAAAATTGGTCGGGCGGCGGAGACATTGTGTCGCTCGCCAATTCAGTTGCCAAACTTGCGCCGATGCTTCTGCCGCAGCGAGTTTCGCGCGTGCTTTCGGCAAATGTCGAACTCACAGATGCCGGTCAAACATTGCAAAATATTACAAAGAAAAAAAATCCGTTAATGGCTGTTCAACACGAGCGCGAAAAGGACGACAGCGAAAAAGTTAAAGTTGCTTCGCCTTCATAATTGGCTAGTTTTTGAAAATAAAACGACTGACGTTGATAATTTACGCCAGTCATTTTATTTTATTTATTAAAAACGGTCTTAAACGCCATTTTCGCCAGTTTCCAGGTTCTGTCCAAATCAACTTTTCCGTCCGCGTCGCGCCCGAGAAGTTTGTCGGTCAGGAGTTTTCGCAAATCTTTGCCTTCGCGCTTGAACATAAATTCTTTAGCATAAGGCTTTGCCGTTTCAAAAAAATTAAATTCCGGGTCGGTGATAATTCCGATGCCTTCAAGCGTCATCAAAGCCCGCATTATATACGTAAAATTTGACGGCAAGCGAAACGGATAGTCATACATCACGTCTGCCAAATCATATGTTAATTCTTTGAAATTTACGTCTTTGAGTTTTAAGTTCAGATGAAACTCAAACATTTTCTCAACGACGGGGCGTACCGCATCCGGGTTTGTTCCCGGTTTCATAAAATCAAGGTCAATTAAATCCTGCGCGATTCCCGCCGGGTCTTTGGCGACGACGTGGAAAAATGCGTCAATCATTTTCGACTGCAGCTGAGGCGAAATTCTGCCGACCATTCCGAAATCGAAAAACGCAAGCCTCCCGTCCGGCATGACAAGAAGATTGCCCGGATGCGGGTCGGCGTGAAAAAATCCGTCTTCGAGAAGTTGTTTCAAGTAAGTTTTGATCAGCAGTCGATTGACTTTTTCCGGCGACACATGACGCGCGCGAAGCTTTTCGAGTTCGACAACTTTATCGCCGTTGATAAATTCCATTGTCAAAACTTTTTCGCTCGTCGCGTTCCAGTAAATTGTCGGAACGTGGACGTTTGTCCATTCTTTAAAACTTTCGCGGAAACGCTCGGCGTTTTTACCTTCCGCCGCATAATTCATTTCTTCGTGAATCGTTTCGTCAAACTCCCTCAGCATTCCCGCCCAATCCGCATTTTCATTAAGGGACGGAAACCGTTCGGCAAATTTTGTGACTTTTCGCAAAATTTCGATATCGCCTTTGATGATTGCATTCAAATTCGGACGTTGAACTTTAACGGCAACTTCTTCGCCGGTGAAAAGCTTTGCGCGATAAACTTGTCCTAACGATGCCGCCGCAATCGGTTCGACATCGAATTCAGCATAAACTTCATTTATCTTTCGTCCGAGTTCTCTTTCGATTCGCGCGAAAGCAATTTCGTTTGGAAACGACGGAACATTATCCTGCAATTCGCCTAAAGCTTTAACGAAAGGGAGCGGCAAAAGGTCGGCGCGGGTTCCCAAGGATTGTCCGATTTTGATAAACGTCGGACCTAATTCAATAAGATTTTCCTTGAGCCATAAGGCTTGTTTTTCGTGATTAAGTTCTTTGCTTGCTTCGTTTCCAATAAAATACCGGCGCAGAAGGAGCATAAAATCGTGAAAAAACGCGAAATTAGTTTGATAAAATTTTTCTCCCAGAACCGCCAGCCAGGTTAAACGCTTTGCCGTTTCCATTCGCTTCTCGGCTTGTTTTCGGGATTGTGCGTGATGCAGGTCGTATTGATCGAGATAAAGATAAAGCGCCAGCATTCCGATGACTTTCGACACCCGAAAAAGCCGTAGGTAACCACCAACGCCGTGATAATTTTTTTCGACTTCGGTTTCTTTTTCGACAAGCAGTTTTTCTTCGGCGATTAAATGTTCGTTAGAAATCTGTTTTGAAATCGGTGGATTTTTTGCCGGAAATAAAGCGTGACTACCTTTTCCATTTTCTATAATCGGTTCAATCGTTGCCTCTACCAAAGCTAATCCCGGCTTATTTGTTAGTTCGTTCATCTTAAAAATATTTAATAAATTATTGAAAAAGTTTTGATGCCCTGCGCTACATTTGCTTTGTCTTTGTTTTACGGCAAAATTTCAAACGCTGCGCAGTGTCGCGGTTTGAACGCGCCGAAATGCCGGCGGTCAACGGTTAAAACTTTTGTGATGTTCAGTCGTTCGGCTATTGCCACAATAACGGCATCGACAAAATCAATATTAGCGTCGTTGTATTTTCGCAGAATCTCGGCAGAGCGTTTGTAATCTTCGGCGGTCGGCATTTCCAAAATAAAATCTGTTTCGCTTATTTCGTCCAAAAAATTTGCTAAAGCCTCAATGCTCAAATTTTTTGATACAAAGTAGGCAACTTCGGTAATGGCGGGAACAGGCAGAATTATCGGCTTATGAATTTTCCCTAACGCTTCGGAAACCACTTCGTGATGCTGGTCGGCTTCGTCAATGAAACCATAAAGAAAACCTGAATCAAGCAAGTAATTCATTATCTACCACTAAAACCTTCCGCCGGGTCAAAATCTTCTTCATACAATAATTCGTGCATTCGTTCTGATGTGTCTGGTTTGCCGCTCGAAAACATTCCTTGCATTCGCATAAATTTTCGTTCCGGCTGATTTTCAGACAAAGTTGTTTGTTCTCTTTCATTTTTTTCTTGGTCGGCAAAATTATCTTCGACGAATTCACCAACGAATTCGGCAACGTCTTTGCCATTTTTTTCGGCTTTTCCCCGAATGATTTGTTCAGTCTTTTCCGAAATTGTAATCGTAATATCCATAAAATTGCCTCACGCTAAATCTAACATATTCTTAACGCCCGCGTGTTTGAAATAGTTCAGAGCGGTTTGCGAATCTCTGGCGATTTGATTTTTGAGTTCTTCGATGCCGCTAAATTTGCGTTCATCTCTTAGCCGATGTAGAAAGCGGACGCGCAAAACATTGCCGTAGAGATTATTGTCAAAGTCGAAGATATAAGATTCAATCGAAGGTTCTTTGTCGCCTTCAAATGTCGGGCGCACGCCGACATTCGTGATGCTTCGCCGCCATTTGCCGTCAACCAGATTTGCCGTCGCGTAAACGCCAAATTTCGGAATCATTCGATTTTGCGGCTTTAAGTTTGCTGTCGGAAAACCGATTGTTCGTCCGCGCTGCTCGCCGCGAATAATCACTCCTTCCACTCCGTAAGGTCGTCCGAGCATTCTGCGGGCGAGATTTACTTTTCCGAGGGAAAGCAGTTCACGAATTTTTGAGGAAGAAATTCGGGCGCCGCGCAGGCAAACTTCGGGAACCTCGTCGGCAAAAAATCCGAGTTTTTCGCTCATTTGGCGCAAAAGCTCAATATTCCCGCTGCGATTCCTGCCGAAAGCAAAACCCTTTCCGAGATAAACTTCCCGCGCCTGCAGGCGTTCGTAAATTGTTTCACGCAAAAAAACTTCTGCGTCCTGCGCCGCAAATTCTTGATTGAAACGTACAATAATGGTTTGCTCGATGCCGAAAAATTCAAGCGCGTTTAATCTCTGGTCGAGCGTTTGCAGAAGCGGCGGCGCGTTTTCCGGATTGATCACCGAGCGCGGATGCGGGTCGAAAGTAATCGCTGTCGGTACGGTATTTATTGCTTTAGCGCGGCTCACAACGGTTTGCATAATCGCTTGATGACCAAGGTGCAAACCGTCGAAAACGCCGAGGGTTAAAACCGTCGGGCGCAAAATTTTCGCGTTGTCTGTGCCGTGAAAAATTTTCATAAAAGACAAGGGGCAAGAGACAAAAGGCAAATTTCATTACTCATCACAAACCGTTAATTCATCAACTGCAAATTGCACATTGTCGGGAAGCAGTTTTGAGTCGCGTTCATACAAAACATCGTGGTTCAGATGCGTTAAAAAAGCCCGTTTCGGCTTGAGTTTTTCGATATAGTCGAGCGCTTCCTGTAAACCTAGATGCGTCGCGTGCGGTTTGATTCGGACGCAATCGAGCACTAAAACATCCAAATCCATCAAGCCCTGCATCGCCTTTTCAGGAATAAAATTTAAATCCGTCGCATAAGCAAAATCATTAAAACGATAAGCAATGACGGGCAGTTTTCCGTGAATGACTTCGAGAGGCATAATTAGAAGATTTTCGCCAAAACTAAACGGCGCGTTTTTTTCGATAACGTGAGGAATCAGTTGCGGTAAACCTCCGCCAAAATGCGTCGGCTGAAAAATATACTGAAAAATGCGGCGTAAATCCTTCCAGGCGATTTCGTCGGCATAAATTCCCATCGCGCCGTACCTAAAATTAAGGGGGCGAATATCATCCATTCCAAAAACGTGGTCAACATGGCAGTGCGTGATTAAAATCGCGTCGAGTTTTTTTATTTTTGCGCGGAGGGCTTGCTGGCGAAAGTCCGACGAAGTGTCAACGAGAATCGTTTTGCCATCGTGTTCAATAAGAATTGAAACGCGCAAACGCTTGTCTTTCGGATCGTCGGAAAGACAAGTTTCGCAATCGCAGGCAATCGAAGGAACACCGGTTGATGTTCCGGTGCCGAGAAAAGTTAACTTCATAAATTTAGAGTCCGGAGAGTGTAGAGAGTCTAGGGAGGCAAATCGAAATCAAGTTTATCCTTACTGACCTTTTACACTCCCCAGACTCTTTACACTCCCTACACTCTCTGGACTACTTTTTCCCGAGAATATCTTTTGCCGAAAATTTCTGCGCCGCCTGCTGTTTGAGTTTTTCTTCCGTAGCGCGCGTCAGGGCAACAAATTGCATTCGCAAATCGGAGAGCAAACCTTCAAAAAGACGTTTTTCCTGGGCGTGCAAATTGCCTTCGGTTTTTTCGCTGAGCATTGCAAGAACGTCAATCCAGTATTTGCCTGTTTCCAAATCAACCGTGCGCTGACCAGTCGCCGGATGCGGCATCGCGCCAAGCGACGCGGCGGCTTGTGAAGCCAGGGTTGACAGAAAATTGACAAAACTTGCCGGGTCGTCGGCGCCCGGAAAATCATCTTCCTCGAACATTTCCTCGCCTTCCAATGCGGCTGTTTCCGCTTGTTTTGCGACCGCCGCTTCGTTGTCAGTCTCGACGGTTTGCCGGTTTGATTCATCAATCGGGACTTCTTCTTTTTTCGGCTCTTTCGGTTGTTCTGCTTGAATTTTTACGCCTTCGCGGACGCTTCCGTCGACGTTAAATTTACGTTTATCCAAAACCTTCATCACTGGTTCTTCTTCGCTAAAGTCTTCTCTTCCAATCATTGTTTTTCAAAAATTTCCTTGTAAATTGATAATCCGATAGTAGCATTTTGCAGAAAGAAAGTTCAAAATTAGAATGAGTTAGCAATCAGTAATCAGCATTCGGCAGATTTTTGTGTCGATAAATAAAAATTCTACGATTAAAATCACTATACGATTATTAGTTTTTTGTTTACTGCCGATAGCTGACTGCTGACTATAAAAATATGTCGAAAAATTTTGATGAGCTTCTCAGCGTGATGATGCGGCTTCGGGCACCCGGCGGCTGTCCTTGGGATAGAGAACAAACTTATGAAAGCCTCGCGCCATATCTTTTGGAAGAAGCTTTTGAAAGTTTCGACGCCATACAGGAAGCGGCTGCCGGAGAAACCGAAAACCTCCGCGAAGAACTCGGTGATTTACTGCTGCAAATCGTTTTTCACTCGCAGATTGCCGAAGAACTGGGCGACTTTACAATCGAGGACGTCTGCGCGACGATTACGCGCAAAATGATTCTTCGTCATCCGCACGTTTTCGGCGACAAAAAGTTCGACACGGCGAATGATGTTTTGAAGAATTGGGATGAATTGAAAAAACAGGAGCGAAAAATTACCGGTCAGAGCGAAAATCCGAAAACCTCAATTTTAGAAGACGTGCCGCTGACGTTTCCGGCATTGATTGAAGCAAATAAGTTAACCGGCAAAGCTGCCAAAGTCGGTTTCGACTGGGAAAATATCGAACAGATTTTTGATAAGTTAGATGAGGAAGTAAGCGAGCTGAAAAACGCGATTTCCAAAAATGAAAGCGTTAATATTGAAGAAGAAATTGGCGATTTGCTATTTGTGGTGGTAAATTTGGCGCGTCGATTGGAGACTGAACCGGAAACTGCCTTAAAGAAAACCAACCGCAAATTTCGCCGGCGTTTCAAATTTATTGAAAATGAATTTAAGAGAACCGGAAAATCTTTGGAAAACTCGCACTTAGAGGAAATAGACGCGCTCTGGAACAAGGCAAAAACTGAGGATTCTTCCGGTTGAAACTGCGAAAAAACGCTTTCTATACTGTTTCTAATGACGCAGTTTGTAATTTATCAAATAATTGAGAAAAAGTTTTTGACTTTTAACTTTAAAAAAGGTTAGAGTATTGATTAAATTTTACTTATAAAGGAGTTTAAGATTAATGTTAAAAAATAAAAAAGCAGTTTGGCTTCGCAGTATTACATCTTTTTGCCTGATGTTGGCTCTACTTGTCACTTCTTCTATGGTTGCTCTGGCAGGTGCCGAGGCTAAACCGATGGCGGGTGTAATCATTGTTGCAGGGCAAAATACGGTCAGTAACGATTCTTTTGTTACTCTTAACGGTGAACGCGTCTTTAGCGGACGTACGTTCTTTTCATCCGGTGTCATTTCAACTTCTGAAAAAGCCGCCGCAACCATCAAACTCGGTAAATTGGGTTCGATAAATTTAACCCCGAATTCTGTTTTAAGTTTAAGCTTTAGCGAAAACAATATTTCGGGAGAGCTTTCCGCCGGAAACGCTGAAGTTTTCAATAATGAAGGTGTAACGGTAAACATTAAAAATACGATCACTAACGCCGCCGTTATTCCAAGCCAACAAACTCAAACCACAGATGACGACGACGATGATGACGATAACAGTTACGTCGGTCCGCTGCTAGTTTTTGCCGGAATTGTCGCTGTCGCTGTAGTAGTAGTCCTCAGAAATAAGGACGACGACGACGATAGACGGATAGTCAGCCCGGTCAGATAAAATTTCTCACATAACAATTTAGAAGGCGCGAGTAAGAAATTGCTCGTGTTTTTTATTTACGGTGAAATATTTTCTGAATTGCTCGTGCGGCAAAAGCAAATTTTATACAGTCAATAATTTATAATTGAAACAAAAAGATTAAGGGTGATTCCGTGTAGTGAAATGCATTTCACTGAAGTGTTGCAAAACAAACGAGAACTTGCAAAACCGCTAAACCTGATTTTGGTACAGGAAAAATGAATTCAAACGGTAGAGAACAATTCAATTTGTCTGAAATTCGCTTAAAGTTTCCTCGAACGGTAGAAAATCTTGCGCATCTGCCGAATCGCGAAGCGTGGCTGGGTCGCGTATGGGAAATCGAGCAGCGTTGGAATACGTTTCAGGCGAATCCAAACAGTGTGGAAGAAGTTGTTTTTTTCAGTTCCAAACCAAAAGATTTAGAAGTTGAGGACGAATTCGAGATTGTATATGCGGGCGGTACTTTGGGTTTGCTGCACGCGGCGTTGATGGCGAAAAAACACCGGCGCAAAGTATTGGTTTTTGACGCGCATACGGTCGGAAAAACACATCGTGACTGGAATATTTCCAACGAAGAGCTACAGGAATTTGTCAGAGCCGAGCTTTTCACCGTTGAGGAAATCGAAACTGCCGTTGTCAATCGTTACAAGACGGGTTTTGTAAAATTCTATGACAAAAATTCGCGCGTTAAAACGCCCCCGCTTTTTATCGACAATGTTCTGGACGTGGCGATTGAAGCCGACAAGCTGCTCGCGCTGGCGATTGCAAATTTGAAAAAAACTGATGCAAAAATTATCAGCAATCTTCGTTTTATCCGCGCCTTTTCAAACAAAGATCGGGTTTTAATCGAATGTGAAGACGCGAAAAGTAAAAAGCGTCGGCTTTTTTCTTCGAAAATTTTTGTTGACGCGACGGGAACGAATTCGCCGATTTCGCGCCAGCTTAACGCGGGAAAATCAATCACGCACGTTTGCCCGACGGTCGGCACGGTCGCAAAAGGTTTTAAGCGCGGCGATGATGAACAAGAAGTTAATTTTAGCGTCGGCGAAATTCTCGTCTCAAACGAAGACGCTTCGGATAATCGTCAGCTTATTTGGGAAGGCTTTGCGGGCAATCCGGTCAAAGACGAATATACGACTTATCTATTCTTTTACGACTCGGTCGAATCAAAAGCCGACAAATCTCTGCTCGGTCTATTCGAAAATTATTTTGAAAAGCTTCCCGCTTACAAAAAGAAAAATGGCGCGTGGCGCGTCGTTAAACCGGTTTTCGGCTATATTCCGAGTGTTCATCATCACGGCTGGAATAACGTCAAAAAAATTGCTGCCGACCGGGTTTTGCTGATTGGCGACGCCGCCGGTCTTTCCAGTCCTCTGACCTTCTGCGGTTTTGGCTCGCACGTGCGCAATTTGCGAAAATTGACCGAACTGACAGAACGCGTTTTGCAGGAAAATTTGTTTGACGAAAAATCTTTGTCGGAAATCAACACATACGAACCGTGTGTCGCCCAGATGTCGAGCCTTGCGGAATTTATGCGCCCGATGGAAAAGAGCAAACCGCCAGTCGTTAATGAAACGATGAACGCGGTGATGGCAGCTTTGCAGCTCCTTGACGTGAGCGTCCGGCGCGATCTTTTTCAGGACAAAATTTCGTTTGCTTCGTTCTCCAGAGTTTTAAAAAAAACCGCCAAAATTCATCCGAAAGTTTTCAAATTAATGCTTGAACATCTTGGCGCCAAAGGCGCGTTTTGGTGGATTGCCAACATCGCCGAAGCCGCACTCCACGAAAAAAGGGTAAAAAGTGGTAAGTGGTAAATCAAAAGCAAAATACTTACCAGTTACCGTTTACCACTTTATCACCTTATTTGAATCGGAAACGGTACAAAACACAAAATAAAAATCAGTAGCGTCATGACAGCAATTATTTTGCGTTTGATGTCGAGCGGCGCATTATCGAGTGGTTCGGGATGCCCGACGCGCATCATAAATGCCAGTAAAATAGCGAATAACAATCCGCTCGGGCTGTTGTAGAGAAACCAGCCAAGAAGAGAAATCGTCGACATTACAGCAAATGCGATTCTGCCCGTCCACCAGTGAATTCTCTCACCAAAAACAGCATAAATCGCGTGTCCGCCGTCGAGTTGACCCGACGGAATCAGATTAAGGCTCGTAATCAATAAACCAATCCACGCCGCCGCCAAAAACGGATTAAAATAACCGGAACTTGAGTCAACGTTAAGGATATATGCAAGCAATTGCAATAGTAGAGGATCGGAAAAATGTAATCCGAGTTCAGCATTAGAAATTTTTTCCGGGGAAGCCTGTTCCATTGTCAGAAGTCCGACAATCGCCATTGGAATTAAAGCTATGAAACCGGCAATCGGTCCGGCAACGCCGATGTCGAAAGTTGCGCGACGCGAAGGCATCGGCGAAACAATTTTGATAAAAGCACCCAAAGTTCCCGCCGGACCGAGGAGC
>JALZOH010000359.1 GCA_030857305.1 Acidobacteriota bacterium | reverse complement strand
AATTACACGCTCGTTTTCATCGTAGAGTATTTCCGCGCCCGGAAACTCCGGAAAAATATTGATACCTGCTTCTTCACACTTTTCGCCGAGCCATTCGCACATTTTGCTCAGAGACAAAATATATTTGCCGTGATTTTTGAGCGGCGGCGGCATAACCGGCGAATGAATCGCGCGACTTTCCGTTAGGTACCAAAAAGCATCGCTGTCAACCGTGGAGTCAACCGGACAGCCTTGTTCGAGAAAATCCGGCATCAATTCTCGCAGAGCAATCGCGTCCATTACTGCGCCGGATAAAATATGCGCCCCGACGCTTTTCCCTTTTTCGATAATGGCAATTTCCAAATCTTCAATTTTTCTGCCTCGAATCCTGCCCCTCTCGACCGATTCATTATGTTCTTTTAATTTATTTTTGAGATGCAGGGCTGCCGCTAAATTAGCGGGTCCGGCGCCGACGAAAACTACGTCCATCTCCAGTTGTTCACGTTCAATCATTTGTTTATGCTCCGTAAAAATGAATGGTCATTCAGTTTGTTTTAGTATAACAAGTTTCGCAAGTTTGTCGAAGAAAAGCGATGTAAAAATTTTTGTTGCAAACAATTTTAAAGGGCGTATAATCTTGGGCTAAATGATTCGCCTGATCTTAATTTTTGTTATTGGTTCTCTGATGTTTGCAGCTTGTTTCTCAGTACAGAAAACCAAGCCGGACAACGAGCTGCCGAAAATAATTCTTTGGGTTTGGGAGCGTCCCGAAGATTTGCGATTTCTCAGCGCGGAAAAATACGGCGTGGCTTTCCTGGCACAAACTTTAACTTTACAAAAGGATGAAGTTTTGCCAAATTTGCGCCGACAGCCTTTACTTGTAGCGCCTGAAGTTTATCTGATTGCCGTAACGCGCATTGAAACCGAAAAAAAACTGCGCCCGAATTTGTCCGAAGCGCAAAAGGAAAAAATAATTTCGTTCATTATGACGCCGCTTCTTTTCTCAACGAAAAAGCGCCGTTGCCGGTTTTGCGTCAAGCCGCGCATAGTTCGCAGCTCCCCGAACATTTGAAAAAGTTTTTTGTCGTCGCGGTTTGGACGCGGGCTTTTCTTCTGGAAAATCAGGCGTTGGAAAAAGAATTCACGCCCTTGATGGCGCAATACGCCAAGGAATTCGCGCCACTTTTTTCCAAATACGCGAGTGCGGAAAATGCCGTCGAGCGCGAAGCCGCAGCCCTAAAAATGGTTTTGAGTTATCCGAAAATCGACACGCAGATTCCTGCCGGTTACGGGCGCGAAAATTCCACCGCGACGGTAATTGACAGTATTCGCGGCAACTGGTGGTGCAACGAAGTTGAAAACGATTACACGCGCTCGCTTAAGCCCAAACAATACCCGAACTTTTTCAAGGAAGCAGAGGCGCGGCAGGCGGAAACCGAACAGGCAAAGTTGAGGGCGGTGGGGAGTTCCGCAACCTTTCTGGCGAAACGCGCTGTCGAATTTGCCACCCGCCATCCGGCGCATGCGCTGACGCCTGAAATACTTCATCTTGGCGTTCGCGCCACGCGCTACGGTTGTCAGAACGCGCAAACTTTAACCTTTTCAAAACAGGCTTTTCAGATTTTGCACAAGCAATTTCCCAATTCCGAATGGACTAAGAAAACACCATATTACTTTGGGAATACGAGCCAGTATTAGATTCATTGAAGTGCTCTATGCAAGTTGCTGAAATTACCGTTAGGCAGAAGAAAGCGCGTGAGTTTTCAAATAGTTTGAAAATTCACGCGCTTTCTTCGCACCCCGTCTTGAGTTAATTTTTTAGTTTTTCATTTGTTCTAATATGATGCATTTGCCGCCGAGACAACTTTTTCCGCCGCGTCGCGCATACCTTCGGCAGTAATGATATTGATTCCCGAATCACGCAGCACGCGCCTTCCCTCTTCAACATTCGTTCCTTCCAAGCGCGCGACAATCGGAATTGAAACGCCGAGGTTTTTTGCCGCTTCGACAACGCCGTTAGCGACCATATCGCAACGCACGATACCGCCGAAAATATTTATTAAAACAGCTTTCACGCTTTCGTCAGCCAATAAAATTTTAAAAGCCTGTTCAACTCTTTCCTGTGAAGCGCCTCCGCCGACATCCAAAAAGTTTGCCGGTTCGCCGCCCGCTAGTTTTATAATATCCATCGTCGCCATCGCCAATCCCGCGCCGTTAACCATACAACCGATGTCGCCGTCGAGTTTGATGTAATTTAAATCAAACTTAGAGGCTTCGATTTCGAGCGGTTCTTCTTCGTTTAAGTCGCGCAGCTCGGCATAATCTTTGTGCCGAAACATCGCATTATCATCAAAATTCACTTTGGCGTCGAGCGCAATCAGGCGATTATCTTTTGTCAGTAAGAATGGATTGATTTCAACGATGGTCGCGTCCATTTTTGTGTAGGCGTCATATAAAGTCGTCATAAACTTCGCCGTCTGATTGATTAAATCACTTGGAATTCCTAAACCAAATGCGAGATTGCGCGCCTGGAACGGACGCAAGCCGACCGCCGGGTCAATTTCTTCTTTCAAAATTTTTTCCGGCTCGCTGACAGCAACTTCTTCAATGTCCATCCCGCCCGCCGCCGAAGCCATAAAAACGTCTCTGCCGGATACGCGGTCGAGCGTAATTGCCAAGTAGAATTCTTTATCAATCGGCAAACCTTCTTCGATCAAAAGCGTTTTTACTTCACGTCCGTCCGGTCCGGTTTGGTGTGTAACGAGATTCATTCCAATCATTGATTCAGCGATGGAACGCGCTTCTTCCGGCGATTTGGCAAGTTTAACACCGCCGCCTTTGCCGCGACCGCCCGCATGAATTTGGGCTTTGACAACGACGATCTCCGTTCCCAAATCGTTCGCTGCCTGCTCGGCTTCTTCCGGCGTTCTCGCTACAATGCTGCGCGGGACGGGCACGCCGTATTGCTTTAGTAATTCCTTACCCTGATACTCGTGTATTTTCATAAATTATTTTGTTGATCCTTTGTTTAGAAAAGCAACAAAAGTTTAACTTTGACCGCTGTAAAAAGCAACGTCCACTTTCAAACGGAGAAGTAGGCAAAAGGGAAAAAGGCAAAAATATAAAACAGAATATTTTAATAGGACGTTTTGCAAAAAAGAGCCGGCAAAAATTAATTTACTAGCTCGTTTGTAAATGAAAACTTTAGTCAGATTACTGCTTTTTTTCGACTAATTTCAAAAGTGTTCTAATGGCAACAGCAGTCGGACCTTTTGAACGGTGCGGCTTTGCGTCATCTGCCCAGGCTGTTCCGGCAATATCAAGGTGCGCCCATTTTGCGTCTTTGACAAATTCCTGGATAAAAACCGCGCCCATAATCGTTCCTGCTTTTCTCGCGGGACCAATGTTTTTGATGTCGGCGATGTCTGATTTTATTCCTTTGCTGTAATCCTTGCTGACCGGCAGTTGCCAGAAATCCTCACCGGCTTCTTTTCCGCATTCAATA
>JALZOH010000358.1 GCA_030857305.1 Acidobacteriota bacterium | reverse complement strand
CGGCTACGGCAGTTTCATTAAATTAGAGCATCATAAGCCGTGCTGCGCTCGAATGTTAAAAGACGACGGGAAATTTTTCCGCGAAGTCGAAGATAACTGTTGGAGCGCAGAAAAGAGAATCGAAGAATGTAAAAATTTCGGCGTTGATGTTCAAGTTCTCTCGACTGTTCCCGTGATGTTCAGTTATTGGACAAAGCCGCAAGACGGTTTGGAAATCGCAAAATATTTGAATGATGGCATTGCTGAAATTGTCCAAAAGTTTCCCAAAAAATTTGTCGGTTTGGGAACTGTGCCGATGCAGGACACAAAACTTGCAATTCAAGAATTGGAAGGGTGCAGGCAAATCGGTCTGGTCGGCGTGCAAATCGGAACGAATGTTAATCAGTTAAATTTAGGCGAGCCGCAGTTTTTCGATTTTTTCAAGGCGTGTGAAGAAATTGGTATGGCAGTTTTCGTTCACCCGTGGGAAATGATGGGCGAAGCAGAGATGCAAAAATACTGGCTGCCGTGGCTCGTCGGAATGCCCGCCGAAACTTCCCGCGCTATTTGTTCGCTGATTTTTTCGGGCGTGTTGGAGCGACTACCGAATCTGCGCGTATGTTTCGCGCACGGCGGCGGCTCTTTTCCCGCGACGGTTGGCAGAATCGAACACGGCTTTCTTGCGCGTCCTGATTTATGCGCGATTGATAATCCGCACAATCCGCGAAACTATTTGGGAAAATTCTGGCTTGATTCGCTCGTTCACGACACAGCGATGCTTGATTATTTAATAAAACTTGTCGGCGCGAAGAAAGTTGCGCTCGGAACAGATTATCCGTTTCCGCTCGGCGAAGAAATTGCGGGGAGTCTGATTGAATCAATGTCTTTTGATGAAATGACAAAAGCGAAGTTGCTGCACGGCGCGGCTTTGGAATGGCTGGGTTTGAAAAAAGAAACTTTTGAAACAGCAGATGTAAACGGATAGACGCAGATTAGATTCGCATCTACCCGTTTATTAAAATTTGATGTTTGTTAATTTAAATTGCGGCGGCGCGGAGTCAGGTAATTCAGAAATACGAAATTAGCGACACTGCGTCCCGCCGATTGTCCGGCGGCGATGTCAAACGGGAAATGCACCCCGCCATAAACGCGGCTGCGGGCGATTTCGTCGGTCAACGCCGAAAAGCTACGGTAATTACGAACTAGGTTCGGAGTTTCGCCGAAATTTATTTGAAATTGAACATCGTCGCGTTCGTAAAAGAGCGCGAGCGTCGTTGCCAAAGATGAACTGGCGGACGAAGCGTTCGAGGCGTATGACGGATGCGGCGGCGTTCCCTGAGGACCGAGCAGCGATTCCCAATTAGCGTCCGGCGTGGTTTCGGCATTGCCGTCTTCGTCGGCGCGGCGAATCGCCGTCGCCGGTCGCCACAAACCGTAAGTGTATTGGCTTGTAAAAGTCGTTTCGAGTGCATCGTGATACGCCATAAAAACCAGTGCGAAAAGACGGGCGTTTTCGACCGTCGAATTGTTGTGAGCCAGAGCTGTCGTTCGGACGACATTAAACATCAAGCCATCGCTGACCGGCGGATTTGCCCAAAGCTGCGCGGTCAAAGTCTGGTCGGTAGTGCGCGACTGGCTGTTTGCCGCGCCGAGTTGTTTGACTTCGTTAAAAGAGGCGGCGTATTCCGCGCTCGACAAAGTAGGCGGCGGCGCGGGCAGAAATTGCGTGTTGCTAGTTAAGGCAAACGGCGTTACGCCCGGAAAATTGGTGAAAACGGCGAAGCCCGGATACGGACCTTGGAATAACTCCTGCCAATTGCCCGGTGTCGGCGGCAAAATGTAAGGTGTCCACGACGCGCTCCAGCCGTCATTAGCCCGATTTGCCAGCATTCGCTCGGCGACAATATGACCAATGCTGATGCCGCGCATCGCTTGGGGACGCGAAACTCCAACAAACGAATTGGATAACTCGGCGGCGAAAATCGCTTGTTGATTCGGATACAAATTTGCCAGAACATCGTGAGCGGCTTGCGCGGCGGCGGCTCTCATCGAAGCGTTGCGCGCGCTGCGAACTTTGGTTAAATATGGCGTGTAACTGCCGTCAATCGAGTTGACCGCATCGAACATCGCCAGGTGCATCATCGCAAAACTCCGCACGGGAAGAATGGTCGGCGGATGCTCTTCGGGAATGGCGATAGTTTGCGCCAAAACGCGATTCCATTGCAAAATCACGTCTTCATTTGGTGATTCTATGTTAGTTGGATGCTCATTTTGGGCTTGAGTTAAATTTGCCAAGCACAATAGTAATGCGGCAACGATAAGCCGCGTCGATAGATTTATTTTTCTTTTCATGATGTTTTCTCCTGTCAAACTTTGAGTTTGTTAAATGAATTTAGGTCAGGTATCAATCAGCCGCTTTTGTTTTGAGCCAATTTTGGTCCGGCTAATTTTTGCCTCTGTTTATAAGCGCGACACCAAAGGAAAAAACGTCCCAAATATTTTCAAGCAGATTTCCAAAATAGATGTTGGAAAATTTTTGAATTATCCATTTTGGGTTTATAATGCGCGAAAGAAATGAACCGGTCAGAACAAAACTCTCACGAAATTACACGGATGCTGCATGAATGGGGGGGCGGTAACCGCGATGCGTTAGATAAACTTCTGCCGTTAATTTATGACGAACTGCATCGGCAGGCGGCGCATTATTTGCGCCGCGAACGCCAAGACCATACGCTGCAAACAACCGCGCTGATTAACGAAGCGTATTTGAAATTGATCGACCAGCGCGAAGTGAATTGGGAAAGCCGCACGCATTTTTTCGCCATTGCCGCCCAGTCAATGCGGCGAATTTTAATCGACTACGCCAAAGCCAAACATCGCGCGAAACGTGGCGGGGGCGACATCCAAATCACGCTCGACGAAACCGTGCTCGGTGCGACGGACGAAAAATCAATTGATTTAATTGCGCTCGACGAAGCTTTAAATCGCCTGGCGGCGAAAGACGAACAGCAAGCCCGCGTCGTTGAACTGCGTTATTTCAGCGGTTTGAATTTGGAAGAAACGGCGAAGGTTTTGAAAATTTCGCGCACCACCGCCGCCAGAGATTGGGCGATGGCGAAGGCTTGGCTGCATCGGGAGTTAACGAGATGAAAACTGACAACTGGGAAAAAGCTAAACAAATTTTCGGCGACGCGCTGAAACTTGCGCCTGCCGACCGTTTGCACTTTCTTGACGAAGTTTGCGCGGGCGACGATGAAACGCGCCGCGAAGTCGAATCGCTTTTTGCTTCATACGACGATGCGGAAAGTTTTATGGAAAACCCCGCCGCCTGTGAAGTCGCCGAAGTTATCGCCGCCGAACAAAACAGATTTGCAGGCGGTAAATGTTTCGGTCATTACGAAATAATCTCGCAAATCGGCGCGGGCGGAATGGGCGAAGTTTATCTCGCCAAAGATAAAAAACTCGAACGCCTGGTTGCCGTCAAAATTCTCAACGAAAAGTTTAGTC
>JALZOH010000357.1 GCA_030857305.1 Acidobacteriota bacterium | reverse complement strand
AATCGCTTTTTGATACATCGCAGTGTATTGTTGAACCGCTTGCAGCCAGCGATTGGCTTCTTCAATTTTTTTGGCGACTTGCAACGCGTAGTTAGTTGCGTCGAATGTCGCAAACTGCGCCCGCGCGGGCTGCGCGGACGGAAACATCAGCAGCGAAAACAGAATCAGCGCGATAACGAATTGATGGGTAAATTTTAGGTTTTTCATAAAGTTTCATCGTTTGACTTTGCGCCGGCGGCGAAAGCCTGAAGTTCTTCCAAATGTTCCGCGCTTATTTCCGTGAGTCCGGCGGCGGTCAAGCCCAAAGGATATTTACTCGCCAGCCAAGCGAGAATGAGCGCGAACGGCTGATTCGTCATTAAGCGTTCAGCCGAAGCGCGGGTGTTTCTTTCGTTTGCGTCGGTCGTCGAATTCCAACGCTCAATCGGCGATTGGCTCACCGTCGCCATCTCAACGATTTTGTCGTCGCCGCTTCCGATCACCATTACCCACTGCGTATAAATCCCGTAAGGATTGCGGATGCTTCTCACGGCGATCTGCGTTTCTTTTGACAGCTCGCAATCTCTGACGAGCCGGTCGAAATTACCAATTTGTTTGCCGATAATTTTCACGCCGCTGTTTTTCACAAGGTCTATGCCGATTGGATTCGGCGCGTCTTCCGTGCCGCTGAAATGCTCGTAGGCTTGTCCCATCAAAAGCGTGACAACGCCTTCTTTGCGTCCCGTGAGTGATGTGTTGCCGATTAAATCCAAAATCGCCGGAAAATGTTTGGTGATTTCCTTCATCTCGTCGCAGACGAAAAGAAACGGCGTAATTTGTCCCGAAGAGTTTTCCTCGCCGATTTCCTGCATAATCGAAGCGGCGATGCGGAAACCCATACTTTCCCGGACGGGTTCGTCCAGGCACGAAAGGGAAGTCAGCTCGTAAACGTCGAACGGTGAATCCGAATCGAAATCAGCGTGAGTCGGCGCGTCGAGCCAAACGTCGTTGCGGTAAATGTTGAGTTTCAGGAAAAGTTCGTTCGCCTTTGTCCGCTCCGTTTCGTTCCAACTGTAACTGCGGAGCAAATCGAGAAAATGGCTTAAGGTCGGCTGAAATTTCGGTCGCCCCGCGCCGTTTCTGGTTTGCGAGATTTTATAAACCTCATCAACGATGAGCTTGGCAATCGAGTAGGTAATCGTGTCGTCTTTCGGCGTTTTGCTCAAATTCAGCAAATCCGTCAGAACGAACGTGCTTTGCCTTTTGGAAGCCGATAATCCCGTTTCAATTCCCGGATAATTCCAGATGTTCAAGGGCTTCGGCTCGGTCTCGGCAAAATTGATGTGCCGCCCGCCAAACAGCTTGCACATCGGCTTTAAGGAGTTTTTGTAATCAATCGCCCGCACTTTAACCAGCCCGACGTGCGCGAGAATGTCGGTGATGATTCTCATTCCCAAAACCGATTTGCCTTCGCCCGAAGCGGCGGTGACGATAACGGTCGGCGATTTAATTAAATTCCTGTCAAACAAATCAAGTCCGAACATCTGACCGTCAGGCGTTAAAAACAAGCTGTGCGGTCGCGGGCTGCCGCGCCATGCGCCCTCGGTTGGCACGAACGCCGCCAAACTGCTCGCCGCTTCGCCGAATTCCTGTCCGGTCGTCTTCCAAGACAGTTCTCCGGCGAGCATTCGTGGATATATTGCCCTGACTCTAGCCGGTTCTTCGCGGACGGCATCCGCGCCGGGGATTTTTCGGACGGCGGAGATCATTTGCTCGCACCGCTCCGACAAAGTTTCAACTCTTTCGTTCAATTCCGCGCGGTTGCGGGCTTTCCCTCCGAAAACGATAAAGTTGATTCGCGCCTGACAAATTTTCTCGCGCCCTTTTTCTACTTGCCGAAGAAGTTCAGTTAACTCCTCGCGGATCACTTTTGCGTCCTCGCCGAGCGGTTTTAGACCAAAAAAAGTGTTGCCGCTGCCTTCGATGCGCTTGATTTTTTTCTTGAGTTCCTTCTTGCTTGCATCCACATCGAGCGCGACGAAATCAAGCACAATCGTGTGCGGAAAATTCAAATCGCCGCGACAAGTCAGGTAGCGCATCGTGTCGGCGGTCACGAAGTTTTGCGGCGGCGTTTTAAGACTCACAACGCTCGCTAAAGATTGCTCGTGAATCACAAATTCAGTATCGTCCGCCTTGATGTTGCTCGCCGCCAGATAACGCCTGATGTCAACGCGCTTGACTGTTTCCGATAAAACCGGTGCGTCCGTTTGAGCGCGGCGGTGAGAGATTAAAAGTATTTCAAAAGTTTCCTGTCTTCCAAGAGCTTCGAGCCGCAATTCTTTCGGGAAATTTTCTTCAAAGCTGCGAAAAACTTTTTCAGCATCCCGGCGGCATTTTTCCTCGCGCGTCTTTTCACGCCGAACGAAATTCTGACTGAAAGCGTTTTTGCCGTTGACCACCGGCGCGATTAAGAAGTTCAAAAATCCGCCGCGCTCGATTTCTCTAAAAACGCTTGGCAGAAAATTCAAAATGGCGGGATGGTCGTGGCTGTCAATTGCCGGAACGCGAATCCAGACGGTTGCCGATTGTTCCTTGAGCAGCCCGCCCGAAATTGCTTCCTCATAAATTTTGAGATTTGTCGCTTGCAGCAGCGCGGCGTGCGGATGGCTTTCCTTTTCATTTCGACAGCGCAGATGATTTCGCAAAACACCGCCTGCGTCCGGCAGGGAATCGAAACGAATTTGAATGATTGTTCCCGCCGGTTTGTCGAAGTTGAGCAGGCTTGAAATTTCGTCAACGCGATTTTCGGTAAATTCTTCCGATTGATAAATCGTATTGGCGAGCGTGATGCGGTAAGCCCTGCCGAAACTTCCGTCCCGGTAGCGCAGCAAGCCGCCGTCAAAGCCCAAAATTTCGCTTTTTCTCAACCGTCCCTGCCCGTGGCTCAGTTTCTCGTCGCCTGCGACAGGGAAAGCGTTAATGACGGGCGCGGGCGTGGTGTTATATTTTCGTCCAGTGGTTCGCCGATAAGTGGGCAAAAGCCGCAACGCGATAACGAGTCCGATTCCCAAAGCCGCGCTGCTGGCAATCAAACTCGTCATCAAAAAAAGCGATGATAGATTCGTGTAATTTTCGAGCATAAATTTTCTCTCATTTGTCTGATTTCGTCTTCAGGAATGGTCGCGGGTTATCCAGTCTTCAATTTCGTATTCGTCCCCGATTGGTCGGCGATATTTGCTCCAGCCGTCGCTCGCCGCGTCAAACTTATGAAAGAGCCAGCATTTCGGCTTGCTGGCTCGAACAAACGTGAAAGAGGCAAGTGTCAAGATGAATGTGACTGCTCCGAGCGGCACGCCGAGCGGGATGTAGTAAATCCACCAGCCGAAAACGAACGGCAGAATGTAGGCGGCGGCGGTCGGAATTAGAATGTATTTCCAATCGCCCTGATAAACTCCGCAGCGTTTTATTTCGTGATAAACATTCGGTCTGATTGGTCTGGGTTTCATAT
>JALZOH010000033.1 GCA_030857305.1 Acidobacteriota bacterium | reverse complement strand
TTTGGAGCGGGAGACGAGACTCGAACTCGCGACATTCAGCTTGGAAGGCTGACGCTCTACCAACTGAGCTACTCCCGCAAACCGATTTTGGATTTTAGATTTGCGATTTTGGATTGGCTCGTTAAAAGACACTTTAACTGATTACTCAACGCCTTATAAATCCAAAATCTAAAATCCAAAATTAAACTGGTGCAAGGGATAGGATTTGAACCTATGTAAGGCTTCCGCCTGCCGGGTTTACAGCCCGGTGCCATTAACCACTCGACCACCCTTGCCGCTCTATTTTTCAATAACAATTGCAACTATCGACTTTTTAGTGGCAATTAGCAAAATAGCAATAATAGCCAAGTTTTGATTAACTTGCAAGTCAGGAGAATATGGTTTTACTCTGGTGTGTTACTTTCAACTTGATTGGATGTTTGATGCGCGCGTGGGTGAAATTTTTCGTAAGTTTTTCGTAAATGAGTATCAGTCATGTGCGTATAAATCTGAGTTGTCGAAATATCCGCGTGTCCGAGCATCGCCTGAACCGAGCGCGAATCCGCCCCATGCTGCATCAAGTGAGTTGCGAAACTGTGGCGCAAAGTGTGCGGCGAAACATCTTCTAACCCAACCCTTTCGGCATATTCTTTTATCAGTTTAAAGATTGTCTGGCGCGTAAGCGGTTTTCCCGAAGATGTCACGAAAAGATTTTGCTCAACAACGTTTTCTTTTTTTCTTCTTAAAACCAAATAGTTTTTCAACCACTGGACCGCACTTTTTCCAAGCGGAACTTTTCTCTGTTTGCTTCCTTTTCCCTTACAAGTCACAATTCCGGCATCAACATCAACATCAAAAATATTCAGCGTTACGGCTTCGGAAACTCTCAGACCGGAAGCATACATCATTTCCAAAATTGCGCGGTCACGCAATCCCGTTTCGCTTGCCACATCCGGCACGGAAAACAAACTTTCAATTTCGTATTCGGATAAAAAACGCGGCAGGTAAAAACCTTTCTGCGGCGTATCCAAATCTTCTGCCGGATGTTTTTTTATATGACCGTCAAGCATCAGAAATTTATAAAACCCGCGCACTGCGCTGATAATTCTACCGACTGAACTCGGCGACAGATTCATTCTTGATAAATCCGCAATAAAGCCGCGTAAATCCTGACGATTCAAATCGACAACATCTAAATCTTCATTGTCAGCCCATAACTTCAGCTTTGTTAAATCTCGCTTGTAACTTTCCAGAGAATTTTTCGCCAAGCCGCGTTCGACCTGCAAATAAGAAAGATACTCACGTAGATGATCGCGCCTTCGGATTATTTCAGGTGTTTCAGACATTAAAATTATTTTACTCTAAGACTTATCATAAAATCGCCCCTCCGGGCAATTTGTCGTATCCAAACTTTCGCCGTTGTTCGACATTTCTTTTCGCGCTACAAAGCGCGCCCAATTCCAGGTGCGAAAATCATTTTCGGTCTCGGCTTGTTCAAAACGATTTAATAATTTCCATTTTATTTCACATTGCTGCTCAACATTCATCGTCGGCAAACTCTCTAAAAGTGCTGGATTGGCATCATCGCTTAAATGAGTTGCGTAGTATGAATCAAAACCACGTCCTTCATGCATCAGACGGATATTTGTGCGAATAATAAAATCGTCCGGGTTGAAAACGTGCAGCGTTCCGACAACGAAGAACGCCGACCACAACGCACCCCACGCAAACTGCTGCCGCGCGCCGCGCAAAACCGTCAGCGCAAACCACACAAAGACGAGGAAGAGCCAAACCATAAAAACCATCGGATAAAGCCTGATCGTCGTTAAACCGTAGCCTAAATTTCCGGTCAAAAGCAGAAGTCTCTGCGTGGCGGAAATCATGATCACAAACAACAGAGCGATTTGAATTCCGGCTAGAACCCGGTAAATCCTTTCATTAATCGGAGAATCTTTGCGCAGAAGCCAGTGCGATAAAAGCAGAATCGGCAGAACGAGCGCGGCAACCGTCACGAGTTCACCGAAACCGCGCCGCGCATAATCGGCGAGCTTAAAGTCTGGAGTCGTCTGGACAAGTTCCATTCCGCCAAAGAGATACGGAATCTGCACGATGACAAAACCGAGAAACAAAAGATTCATTAAACCTAAAACGATTGAAACTTCAATCGCGCCGAGCGTCAGCGATTTTGGCAGCACCGAATTGTCAAAGTTTCGCCAATCCCAGGTTTTCGTCTGTTTAGGCAAAGCGCTTTTGGTCGATTCTTTTTCATCTTCCTTTTGCTCGGTAATACTTAATGTTTGTGCTTTTACGTGAGGTGATTTTTCAGGCACAAAAGTTTCAAATAGAGAACCGCGCAGATAGCCCGCGACAATCCATGAAAAGAACCCGGTTAAAAATACGTGCGTTAATAAAACTGCCGCATCGATGTGGAAAGTTTGTTCGATAATGCCTTGAAAAACCGCGTCTGCCGCCGTAAAAAGCGCGCCGAAAACGAGTAGAATCGGTGCGGCAATCGCTATCCCGCGCAAAGCTGCAATCAAGTGTTTTGTCCAGCCCGCCTGCGGAATTGTTTTCCATTTTATATCTCCGAACAATAAATAAAACGGCGCAAACGCCGTGCTCAAACCCGACCAAATCGCCGCGTAAAAATAATGGAAGATTCCGGCAATCTGCGTTTTAATCTTTAGCGCGGGCAAAGTCAGAAGTGACAAAATTGTCAAAACCATCAGAGTATTTAACAATTTTAATTCCATTGAATCGCGCCACACGAACATTGCCGCAAAGAAAACAAGTGCAGCGTGCAAGGCAATCGTGTGTTTGTTCAGAAATTCACTGCGGCGGCGAAGTGTGAGCATTAACATCGCCGCGACAAGCGCGCCAATCCACAAAAAAACATTCAAGCCCCACGGCGTTTCCCGCAGCAGCGCGTCTCCCAGAACACCTAACAACAATGCCGCTTCCAAAATCTCTAAGCCTGTTTTTGTTTTGTCGTTCATATTTTTATTTATTTGTTCGTTCTCCAATTTTTACTTCACGCCGGCAGTTTGTGTTTGTTCCGTAAGTTTGAAACGAGTTCGCCGATGAAAAATACTGTCTTCGTCGCCGATTAAAACCGCTTCGATAACTTTATCAATACCGATGCCTTCGGAAATATCGAGGCGCGGATTCGTTACGTCGGTCGGTAAATCGAAAATAACTTCACCTTCAAACGAGCCACCCGCCGGAACTTTCTGCTCGAAGAAATTGCCGGAACAGTCTGAAAACTTGATTGGTTTAAAAGTCCTCATTTGTTTGTCAACAACTTCAAATTTCGGGTCGTGCAAACCGAGTTCGACGCGTATCGCATCATTGGAAATTTTCACTTTCACAATATAAAAAAATCCGTTCGCCGTTTTGTCGCCGAATTGTTTTGCGGTTCGCACCGTTGACACGCTCGCCTGCAGATGACAATCAATATAAAATCCGCAAAACTCTTTCGCCTCGTTCAAACCGAGTGTTTTTTCCCGGCTCGCCAAGGAGACGCCCAGCAGCATCGTCGTGTAAAATACCAACCAAACTGTGACTGCACCGAGAACGAACTTCGACAGCCAAGCTTGCTCTGTCCATCGCGCAACAACAAACAAAATAAATGCCATGCCCAATCCGCCAATCGTCAACATCATCATTAAAAGTCCCATCTCAATATCTCCTTACCATTCAAATTTATCTTTTTATTTTCCCGTTAGCTTGATAAGGCGTTTTCATAACACATTTTATTCAACGCTTTTCATCGCCTTGATCAACGCTTCCATATGATTTAAATATTTCATCAACGCATTTTTTCCTTGTTTCGTGATTTTGTATTCGGTGAGCGGAACGCGCCCGTTGAAAGATTTTTCGCAACTTAAATAACCAGCGTCTTCGAGTTTGCGGGCGTGGACGCTAATGTTGCCATCGGTTGTATTTAAGAGATTTTTAAGTTCGGTAAACGATAAACTTTTATTTGCCGCGAGCGCGCTGATAATTCCCAAACGCATCCGTTCGTGGATAACTTTGTCGAGTTCACTCGAAACCGTTTCCGCCACGCGTTTAATTTTGACCGAACTCGGCTTCGTATTTGGCGCATCTTCCCAATCTTCTTGCTTCAAAACTGTATTTTTTCTACTCATCTTAACCGCCAAACCTCCGCGCGATAATCGCTCCGAAAATTATATGAAGAACGCCAAAACCTAAACCCATCAACAAATTACCGAAACTCGTCGGGACAGCAAACGCAATCGTTCCCAAAACAATAAAACACCAACCCATGACCGGAACGACGCGCACTGAAAAACTGCCTCCCGTAATAACCGCCGCGCCGTAAAGAAGCAGCCAGGACGGAATTATCGCTTCAAAAAAACTGAATCGCCAAAGTCCGAAAGTTAAAATAACAGCACAGATTAACGGCGGCAAAAAGCTCAGCACAAACTTTCGTGCGGGTGCGGAGTTGAGCGGGGTCTCAGAGATTTTTGACTTTTGCCACATCGCAAATAACCCAATGGCAAAAGCTAAAATCGCTTCCACAAGCCAAACCGTCAACCAATCTTTAACAAGAGGCTGTTGGTTGGCAATGATACTGGCGGCGATTGCCGTCAAGCCCATAAACACCCCGCCGTAGCCTGGAACCGCCGTAAAAGAAGTCGAGCGCTCCATCGTTTCACGGATAAACTGCAAATTGTCCATCGCCCGGTCGCTGATATTAACCGGCTCACCTGCCTCGATATTATCTTTTCTAATTGCTTGAATTTTCGCCATACGAGTTGGAATCTATATCAAGTAATATCTTTTGTCAAGAACTTTATAGTGTAAAGTCAACAAATATTATTATTTCCTGTATTTGGATAAAAGAGACGCGGTGATTTGTCTAACAAAAAACTTTACGCTATATTTTTATTTCTGCCATTTGCGGAGAGGTCGCATAATTGGTAGTGCAGCGGTCTTGAAAACCGCCGTCCGTAAGGGCATGCAGGTTCGACCCCTGTCCTCTCCGCCATTTTTACTTTGAATTTTGGATTGATTCTGAATTTCTTCTTTCAATAACATCTGCTCAAGTTAGTCAAATCCTTTCAATTAACAACAAGAAAGTTAATTCCCCGCAGGTTGTATGAAATTTTTGAGCATTACGACATTTCCTTTACCGCTGCCTCGAGAGATAAGAATGTTTTTACCGTCGCGCGTGAAGACATAATTAAAAATTGCTTCTGATTTGAAATCGGTAAATTGTTGCGGTTCGCCGCCTGCGATATTCTGCCGCCAGAGATTGCCAATTGGGTTGTCGGTGCGGCGGTAAATCAAAGCCTGTCCGTCGAGCGTCTAACGCACCGCACAGTAATAATATTCGTATGACAAAACGTCGAAAGATTTGAGACGCGGAATGACAAATATTAACGCGAGAGCGCCAATCCGCCAGGACGCAAAGATTGTTTGACAAATTCTTCTTTGCGTCCTGGTATTTTTGCGTCTTGACGTTGAAATTATTTTTTTCACCTTCGATGATAAATTTTCACCATTTCTTCTTTTAATTCGGGCGGAAAACAAACCCGATGGATTTGAAAACCTTTTTGCAGCCCGCGCACCGCCGCGCTGACTTCTGATATTTCACGAATAACCGGGCGCGAAAAACCTTCTTCAACATAAATAAGATTTTTCGGCTCGCTCGCCGTCTTCGTGTAAAAATAATATGGAACATCACCCGCGCGGTCTTCAACGAAATAAAAGCACGGGTTAAAACCGGCTTGTTCAACCAGTTTGCGCGCTTCTTCCAAAAACTCCTGTCGCTCTTCAACTGGCATATCAAGGTCGAAAATCTTAAAAAGTCTCCGGTTCAAAAAGCGTTTCGATAAATCCGCCAAAATTTTATCATCGGCTCTCTGCCACTGTTTGATGTGAAACATTACGTCGGCATCGTCCAGTTCAAGATGTTCTTTCAAAGAAAGTTTTTCGTTTCTGAGAATTTTTTCAAACGCCGTTCCGCTCGCCAGCCAAATTGGTTTTCCGGCGGCGAAAAGTTCCAGAGCGCGGCGCAAGAGCGAGCGCAAAACAGTTTCTGCCGAGCGCAGGGTGCGGTGAAAATAAACTTGCCGGAACATATAATAACGTGCCTGCAAATAATCTTCGACGGCGTGGAATCCCCGCGCGGCAACATATAAGCGGTCATTTCGCTCGTCAATTTCGAGCGATTTGATAATCCATTCAATGTCGTAAATGCCGTATTTCGCGCCCGTCATCAACGAATCGCGCAGCAGATAATCCATTCGGTCAACGTCGAGCTGCGAAGAAACAAGCTGCGCTAAAGCCATCGGGCGAAAATCCCCGCGAATAATGGCGGCGACGTTTTCGGCTAATGCCGGAGAAAATTCGTTTAAGACTTGTCCGACTTCGGTTTCACCGCTTAAAACGGCTTCGATTGAAAAATCTTCGTGATGAAAATCGAGAATCGTTTCGATCACGTGCGAAAATGCGCCGTGTCCGATGTCGTGGAGCAGCGCGGCAACCCGGACGGCGGTTTGCGCTTCACCGGAAATTTCGTATTTTGTCGTGAGTTTATCAAGGATGCGCGTTGCCAGATGAAGCGCGCCCAAACTGTGCGTAAAGCGCGAATGTTCAGCGGCTTGATAAGCAAAAAGCGCGAGACCGAGCTGCTTGATCCGCCGCAGACGCTGAAATTCCGCCGTGTCAATCAGGCGGGCGAGCAATCTGCCTTCGGCGCTGTCCGTTTCCAGGCGAATAATATTGTGAACCGAATCGCGGTAAATTTTTTCCGGCAACGTGTTCTCCGTAAATGATTGAAATTTTGATAAAGAGATTTTTGTAACGCAAAAAAAAGCGCAAAGAGACACAAAGAAAATTTTTCCGCAAAGCTTAGCGAAACATTTGCATTCTTTGCGTTACTAATTTCTTTATTTTATTTTCACAACTCATAAAATAAATTTGCGTCAAATTATATTAAGAAAAATTTGAAAATGTTTGTTCAAACGATTTGAATCCAGCAAAATCCGCTTGCCGTTTTTATCAATCGTGAACCAGTTTGCCACGTCCTCCTTTCCGCGTGCAAGAACTAATTCGTCATTGTGTCTGCCAATTCCAAAATGGATGATTCGTGCTCCTGCAAGTATGCCGCCGCGCATAAAACCGTCGTTCGGTGTCCGCGTCCAACCCGCTTCAACCGAAAGACATCTCACACCTTGACGAAAGCGCGCAAGTGAACCGATGAGAGTGGCATTTCCCAATGCAAAACTATGGGGGTTTTCATTTTCTATCGTTATTTGCAAATTGTTCCGGTTTAGTTTGGAGGCAATTTCAAACATTGAATCAAAAAGCCATTTAACGCTGGAAGCACGAATCGAGTCGTTGGTTGCTTTAAGCTCGAGGTATTCAACAACGTCGCTTTGACCCGACGCGCGGGCTTTAGCGATCGCTTCGTTCATCATCCGCGTCCAGGTTTCATTGAGTTCGTTCATAATTTGAGCATAAAACCGCGCGGGCGGAAATGCAATTTTGTGATATTATTGACCATTAAATTTTAGAATAACAACTTAATTTTTATGATCAAGAGAATTCTCATATATACATTTTTATTCACTGTCTTAACGGCGACAGGCTTTACGCAAACACCGACCACCACACCGAAAACTTATAAAAAACAGACTTTCACCAAAACCAAAACAAATCCCGAAACTGAAAATGCTGCATTTGAAAATGCTCTGAAAACTGTCAATGCTTCCGATAGAATCAATAGCTTGCAAGCATTTATTAAAAACTTCCCGGATTCGAGCGAAAAAACTCGCGCTTTGGAACTGCTCGTCAGCGCGCGCGCCGCAGTTGCGGACGAAAAACTGCGTTTGAACGAAACGGCAAGCGGCGTCGAACTTTTTAAACGCGCCGTTGCGGACGCGCCTAAACCGATGTCCGACAAACTTTTCACCGAAATAGTTCTGCAAATTCCGACAAATCTTTTTTTTCGCGGGCAGATAGATTCAGCAAATGAAGTAGCGAAAACGATTGAAGAAAAAGCGGAGGGTAATGCTAAACAGCTTCTCGGTTTGGCAACGTATTATCTCGGTACGGAAAACGCTGCGGAAGCCGGGCGACTTGCCGATAAAGCTATCGTGCTTGAACCCGGTTTGCCAGCCGCCTTCCAAACTTTAGGACTTGCCAACCGTTTAAATTTTCAAATGGATGCGGCGGCGAGCGCTTATGCGAAAGCTTTGGAACTCGATTCGGGTTCGATAATTTCAAGACGCAGTTTAGCTGAAATGCAGCGCTCGCTTGAAAAACCGAACGAAGCAATCGCGCTTTATCGTGAAATTTTGGCAAAAGATGTCACTGATGCGTCAGCACAGACCGGTTTGATTCTTGCTCTCTTTGATGCCGACAAAAAAGCTGAAGCCGAAAGCGAAATGGCGAAATCGCTGGAAAGTAATCCGAATAATTTATCTCTTCTCGTGGGCGCGTCATATTGGTATGCGGCGCACGGGCAAGGCGCAAAGGCAATCGAATTGGCGGAGAAAGCCGTCGCTGTCGAACCGCGCTACACCTGGGCGCGCATTGCGATGGCGCGGGGTCTTCTCCGGGAAAAACGCCCGCTCGAAGCGGAACGCGCGTTGCTTGTGGCACGGCAGTACGGAAACTTTCCGACGCTTGATTATGAAATTGCCGCCGCGCGGATGTCCGCCGGATTTTACCGCGAAGCCTTTGATGAATTAAAAAAAAGTTTTGTCGTCAAAGACGGCATTATCGAGACAAAGCTCGGAGGGCGCGTTTCTTCAAAGGGGAAAAATTTTATTGAACTGCTCGGACCGGAACGCCGCGCCAGTATTTTCCAGCCGCTGGCGGCAGACAGCACGGAAGATGCTCAGAAATTAAAATCATTACTTGAATTTTTCCAAAATCTGGATTCTTCCGATGCCAGCACTGCGGCAATCACCGAATCAGGAGATGAATTTATCAAAGGTGAAGATAAAATGAAGCTTCACCGCCAGATATTTATTGCCAATCGGCTTTTAGAGAAAAAAATTGCTCTGCCGAAAGTGTTGGAGCTGACCAAATCTGCCGTCGGCGGCGTGGATTCGTCCCTCGAAGTGGCGGCTCCGGCAGCGGTGGTTTTAGCCGACGAGCTTTATGAAAGCCGCAAAATTGCGTCGACCAGAGGCGAGATGGTGATTGTTCCGGAAATATCGAAACAGATGCTCTCCAGAATTTTGCGCGGTAGAATCGAAGAAATTACCGGTTGGGCGTTGTTTCAAGAAGATAAACCGGCTGAAGCGGTCGTGCGGCTAAAACGGGCGGTCAGCGTTCTGCCGGAGAAAAGCGCGTGGTGGCGCTCAAGTCTGTGGAAGCTGGGAACTGCGCTGGAAGCTGACGGTAAATCAAAAGAAGCGCTTGATTCTTATATCAAGAGTTATGCGAACGGTGAACAAAGCGCGGCAAAACGCATTGTTATCGAATCACTTTATCAAAAGGTTAACGGCACTTTGGAAGGTTTAGACGGGAAAATCGGCGCGAATTCGGCTGTGGCAAATACCGTTTTGACTCCTCAAACGGACGCGACCAAAACTGCCGCGCAAACAATTGTCAAACAAAGTTCGGAAGCCGCCCCCGCCCCGACGCCTGAAGTCAAAGCGGTTGAAACTCTGTCGACTCCGGCGCCGGAAAACAATTTGCAGACTAAGGTCGAACCGGAAAATAATCCGCAGACTAATATTGAAACGGCGCCGACGCCGCAAGTTCCTGTTCAGCAGGAAACAGCCTTATCGCCGAGAGTTGAAATTACTTCAAACTTAAATTTAGAACCAAAATTGAATTCTGAAACAAAAAATGAAGTCAAGCCAACTGAAATGACTGCCATTCCCGAAAAGGTTGTGCAACCCTCTGAAGTTGAAAAGAAACCTGTTGAAACTGAAAAAACTCTTTTCGAACCGATAGTTATTACCGTCCCGAAAACAGACACGGAAAAACTTTCGACTGAAGCTGAAACGAACAAGGAAGAACCGTCTAAAAATAGTGAAAATAAAAATCCAAACTCTAGTGAAACAAGGCAGCGCGTCGTATCTGAAACGAATACTGAAATAAACGCCCCGACAGAGCAATCTCCGCAATGCAAAATAAATGTCAGCCAGGAAAATGTGTCGCTTTTAAATAATGGCGGAAGTCTTGGAATGCTGGTTACTTTTGACGGGAAAGGTAATTTTGAAGAGCTTAAAGCTGCTTCGAGCAGTCAAAATGACATTGAAGTGATCCTCGAAACCGAGATTGGCGCCGCTTCGTCGCAAGCATTTTTTATTATTAAATCAATCAGCCGAAACAAAGGAGAATATAAAGTTACGTTTGAATCCTCCTGCGGCGTGAAAGAAATTTTAGTGACGGTTCGCTAAAAATAAAATATTTTATGAAAAAATTTGTTTTATTGACAATTTTGCCGTGTCTTTCGGTTTTTGGCGTTCTCGCGCAAAAACGTCCGACACCAGATAAGTCAAACACGCCAAAACAAACCAGTGGTCAAACAAACAAGTCGAAACAAGCGCGGACACCTGTTAAAACAGATAAAACAAACCAGGCTCAAAAGACCGATAAAAATAACAAACCCAAACAAACGCTTGATAAAACGAACAAGCCGAAACAAATTCAAACAGTTGATAAAGCGAATAAATCAAAACAAATTCAAAAAACTGTTGAAACCGATAAATCGAAACAACCTCAGATGCCGATCCTGACAAAAATTTCTGAGACTGAATGGAAAAATTTGATTGACGCTTTAAAAACAGAAAATTGGGAAGAATCTGCCTCTCTTTCTACACAATTGTTAAGTCGTATAAAAACAGACGATGAGAAAAAACGCCTGGCACAGCTTCGCTATTTTTATCTTTTCGCGCTGGCAGGCAAAGTTTTTCAGTTTTCTTCTGCCGGCGAACTGGGTAAAGAAGCAGAAGTTTGGAAAGAGTTAGACAGAGCGGTCGGCAATTTTATCGGAAAGGAATTAATTTTGCCGCCGCGCCGTTTTTTGGGCGATTGCTCGCAGTTTATAAATTATATTTGTCGAGTCAAAGACAACGAAAAAGCTTTGCGCGTGACGGCGACAAACAGCGGAGGAACAGTTATTCACTCGTTTGAATACGTTTCATTCGAGCAAAAAATTGATTTAAAAGAGTTTGCCGGTAAAGAAACATTTTTGGGTGGAAGGCTAAGAAGAGCCGAGTTTAATAATAATCTGGCGAAACCATGGATAATGCGTCTGTTTATTGAAGGCGGTTTTGTCAGAGTAATAATGGCGGAATAATTTTTGATTCGGTCTGAAGAGTCAAACACCGGCGCTGGGCTTTCGATGTGTTTTAGTTTTATTAAACGATATGGTTGCTAATGCGGTCAGCATTAGAAAGAAGAGAGCATTTGAGGGTGTCCGGAGCGGGAAATCAAAAAAACTGTGTATTAAAATTCCGAAACAGCCTGCCAGCGCACCGATGGCGACGTTTTGCTGAAAACCGTCCGTTGCTTTAGTAATCACGCCGGTACTTCGCTTGAAAAGTAAATAAATAAA
>JALZOH010000356.1 GCA_030857305.1 Acidobacteriota bacterium | reverse complement strand
GCATTGCTTCCTTGAATTTGGGTTATGGCGGCGAAGACGGCGGCGGTTCGTATCATTCGGTTTATGATTCGTTCGACCACTACACGCGATTCGGCGACACGAATTTCGATTACGGCATCGCGCTCGCGCAAACCGCCGGGCGAATGACTCTGCGGCTGGCAAACGCCGATGTTCTGCCGTTTGAATTCATGAATTTTGCCGATACAGTTGGCGTTTACGTCAAAGAAATAATGACGCTCGCCGATACGATGCGCGAAGAAACAAAACAAATGAATCAAATGATTTCCGACGGAACGCTCAAAGCCGCTCAAGACCCGAAGGAAATTTTCGTGATGCCGAAGACAAAATCCGACGTGCCATTTTTGAATTTCGCGCCTCTGCAAAACGCTTTGGCAAAACTTCAGGAAAGCGCGAAGAATTATCAAAAAGCGATGAAAAATAAACCGGCGACATCACAAAAATCACTGGACGAAATTTTGATGAAAACCGAACGCGCTTTGACAAATAACGCGGGTTTGCCGCGCCGCGATTGGTTCAAACATCAAATTTACGCGCCCGGATTTTATACCGGTTACGGCGTAAAAACATTGCCCGCCGTTCGTGAAGCAATTGAGCAGCGTGATTGGAAAGAAGCCGGTGAGCAGATTTCAATTGTTGCAAAAACAATCGAAAAGTTTGCGGCGGAAATTGATAAAGCAGCTCTTTTGATTCGATAAAGAATATGTCCGAAATTTTGAACGCAAGCGAAAACAATGTCCTGACGATAACCTTAAATCGTCCTGAAAAGCGCAATGCTCTCAACGACGCGCTGATTGATAATTTGAAAAATGCTTTGCGCGAAGCCGACAAAGATGAAACGCTTCGCGCCGTCGTCATCAAAGGCGCGGGCAAGGATTTTTGTTCGGGCGCGGATTTGTCGGCTCTGCAAAAGATTTCCGAAAGCAACGTGATGGAAAATCACGACGATGCGGATAATTTGAGAGAACTGTTTTCGCTGATTCGCCGGGTAAAAATTCCCGTTATCGCCGCGGTTCACGGCAGAGCGTTGGCAGGCGGCTGCGGTTTGGCGACGGCGTGCGACCTTGTTTTGGCGACGGACACGGCGCGTTTCGGTTACCCGGAAGTAAAAATCGGTTTCGTTCCCGCAATGGTGATGGCGATTCTCAGGCGCAACACATCGGAAAAGCGCAGTTTCGCGCTTGCCACCCAAGGGTTTGAATTCGATGCCCCAACCGCAAAAGATTTCGGTTTGATTAACGAAGTTTTCCCCGAAGAATCGTTTAATGAGCAGGTGAATGATTACGTTTCAGTTTATAAAAACGTCTCGCGCTCGGCAGTTATCTTATCGAAACGCCTCTTGTATCAAATGGACGGAATGACATTTGAAACCGCGCTCCGTTCCGGCGTGGACATCAACACGATTGCGAGACTGACCGACGACTGCCAAAGCGGTATTGCTAAGTTTTTGAACGAGTAAAATGTCAAAACTCCTAATCACCAAATACCACAACCAACTGCACGAAATTTTTAACTCCGGCGGCACGCGCAACGAAACTTCGATTACGTTTGCATTTGCCAATCTTCTGCGTTCCTACGCTGAAAAGAAAGGGTTGCTGCTAGTCGAACAATTCGAGTTTGTCGGACGAAGCGGCAGGCGCATCAGACCTGACGGAGTTTTGAAGTATTTCGGCGGCATTGATGTCGGATATTGGGAAGCGAAAGACACCAAAGATAAACTCGACATTGAAATCAATAAAAAGCTCAACGAAGCTGGTTATCCGTCAAAAAATATCATTTTTGAAGACACACAGACTGCCGTTTTGATTCAGGAAGGCGTACAAGTTATGCGCGTTTCGATGACGGAGTGGAATCAGCTTGATGACTTGCTCGACAGATTCGTTGATTATCAACCGTCCGAAGTCAAAGAATTTAACAAAGCTCTCGTCGAATTTAAAGCGAATGTGCCGGATATTGTCAAAGGTCTGCGCGAATTAATGGAACGCGAGGCGGAAACGAACGAAATCTTCCGCGAGAGGCGCGATAACTTTTTAGAGATTGCGCGGAGTGAAATTAATCCTGAAATCACGCCGGAAGATATACGCGAAATGATAATTCAGCACGTCTTGACCGAAGACATTTTCACCAATGTTTTTGATGATGCTGAATTTCACCGTTCGAACAACATTGCCCGCGAACTCGAAAACGTCATTCACACGTTTATGACCCGCGAAGTGCGGAAAAACTATCTGAGCCGCATCGAATACTTTTACAAAACCATCCGCGACGCGGCTTCGGGCATTACGGATAACCACGAAAAGCAGAAATTTCTCAAGACCGTTTATGAAAATTTCTACAAAGTTTATAATCCGAAAGGCGCAGACAAGCTCGGTGTCGTTTATACGCCGAATGAAATCGTTAGATTTATGATTGATTCGACCGACTGGCTTTTGGAAAAGCATTTCGGCAAGAGTCTGTCGGACAAAGGCGTGGACATTCTCGACCCGGCGACGGGAACGGGAACATTCATCGCCGAACTGATTGACCGCATCAACATTCACAACCTCGAATATAAATACGAACACGAGCTGCACGCCAACGAAGTCGCAATTCTGCCGTATTACATCGCCAATCTCAATATCGAATACACCTATCAGCAAAGAAAAGGCACGTATAAAGAGTTCAAAAACATCTGTTTCGTTGACACGCTCGACAACACCGACGCGCTTCGCTACGCGGGCAAGCAACTGTTGTTAGGCGGCATCAGTTCCGAAAACGCCAAACGCATCAAAGACCAGAACACAAAGAAAATCAGCGTCATCATCGGCAATCCGCCGTATAACGCCAACCAAGCGAACTTTAACGACTTCAACAAAAACCGCGATTACAAGGAAATTGATAAGCGCATCAAAGATTCCTACGTCAAATACTCAACCGCGCAAAAAACGAAAGTTTATGATATGTATGCGCGTTTCTATCGCTGGTCAATGGACAGAATTGATAAAAACGGTGTTCTCGCATTCGTCACGAATCGCTCGTTTATTGATTCGAGAACCTTTGACGGTTTCCGCAAAGTCGTCGAAGATGAATTCGATTACGTTTACATCGTTGATTTGCGCTCGGATGTCAGAGCGAATCCTAAGATAGCCGGAACAACGCATAACGTTTTCGGCATACAAACCGGCGTGGCGATTATGTTTTTGGTAAAAGTAGAAAACAAATTCGATTAATCGAAGCTAAATTCTTTTTAGCATCAAAGATGCGCCTTGAGGCTAGCCAGACGTGAAACGTCTGGTAAACGTATATTTACAATCGCGCTTTGAAGAAGCGCAACAAATAATTCAATGCCGTCAACTCATACCAATTTGCATTATCACATTGTCTTTTCCACCAAAGAACGTCTGCCGTTAATCAAAGATGAATGGCGCAATCGTCTTCATTCTTATCTTGGCGGCATCGTTAAAAATCTGGAAGGTGTTCCCTTGGCAATCGGCG
>JALZOH010000355.1 GCA_030857305.1 Acidobacteriota bacterium | reverse complement strand
ACGCCGCGATTGACATTTTGCTCGACTTTGACGCTGACGGGCAAAGGCTGCGTCGAGTTTTCCCAAGTGCCTTCGACGCGAAGCGTATATTTTCCCGCAGGCAGCGCCGAAACGGTCGCGTCTGTAGTTTGTCCGCCTTCCGCCCAACTTCCGTCGCTGTCCGCGCCGGTGTAATATTCTATATCTATCGGAACCGATTCAACTTCGTTGTTTTGTTCGTTGACCAAATCGACATCAAGATTTGCCCACGAATTATTGACCGGCGCGTTTGCCGTGATACGCACGTTGCGTCTGCCTTTTATTTCAAACGACTGCGAAAAAGCGGTCTGCGCCGTGTTCGAATTTGCAGTCGGTAAAAGCGTTACTTGCTGTGATAAAACCGTGCTGGTCAATCCGGCGACCGGAATCATAAGAATTCCTGCAACGAGCAAAATTCCCAACATCAGTAAGCCGTATTTAATGTAAAATCCGCCGGTGAACGGTTGATTCGGCGCAACCGAAAAGGGCTTCGGTAAACCTGAAACATTAAACGCTTTTTCAACTTCCGTGTTGGTCAGATAATTTCCCGCCGACCAATTTATTTCATTGTTTGAAATTTCCTGCGAAAGCATTAGCGGCGCGGCAACAAAATCAATTGCCCGCACCGTTTCGCCCTGCTCGACGCGCCAGTAAAATTCACCTTTCACGTGTTCGACTTTGGCGTGCGCATCTTGAAAAATCTTGAAACTTTTGCTGTTATAACTAACTGTTTTTCCATTGACAGAAACTTCCGCCGCATTAATTGGTTCGACAAAATTCCAGTGATTATCCGAATGCACGAGCCACCGAAAACCGATATTTGGATTGTAAAGCAGATATTCATCCCAGAAGTAAGATTCGCCTTCAATGCTCACGCTTCGGACAACCGCGCCGATGATTTTCAATTTTGCGTCGCCTTCGAAAGTCCCTTCCGCGCCTATTTGCAAAACAAACTCATGTGGTGAAGGTGAAGGCGAAAGCGCGCGTAAAAATTTCAGATTGCCTTGATTAACGTCTAATAAAGAATTGCAAAATGGACAAGTTACGCGCTCGGTCTTGTCAGGCGCATTAAGCTGTAGACTGCCGCCGCAGTTCGGACAACCCATTGCGCCGACAGTAACGCGTCGCGCTTTCCGTTCGGCAGATTTTGCGTCATTTAAGCCGATGTCGGCAAGCGTAACTTCCTGTCCGACAAAGACAAACGGCGGAGTCGTACTGTAATCAATCGTGCCGAAAGCCTTGTCTTGACCGGATAAATCAGCGTAATTGCTTTGCTCGTTAGGCGTTAATTGATAGGGGATTTCGCCCTCCGCTGCAACCGAGGTCGCTGTGCCTTTTTCCGTCACAATAAACGCTGTTTTATTTGAAATTTCCGGAACTGTTTGTCCGAGCTGCAAATTTTCAAATGCAGGGACTTGCACATTTTCGGGCAGCGGCTGGTAGAACGTCAGATAAATTTTCCCCTGCGCTTCGGCGAGCCAGCCGACCCAGCCGTTCGAGAACGTCGCGTACCATTCGTCCCAAAATCCGCCGAGTTCGTGTTTGAGCTGCGCGCGTCCGGTCAATTCAAATCGATGTCCGAGATATGTACCGCTCAAACCTATTTTCAGAGGCGATTCCGATTCGACAATTTCAGCAACTTTCCCCAAATCTTCAAGTTTCCGGTCTTTCCGAGCGATCGCCGAACGGCAGAACGGGCAAACGAGAACAATCGTCGAACCGGCTTTAAATTCAATCGGCGCGGCGCAGGACGGACAATTTGCTTGTAAAACGCTCAGATTTTGCCTCCCACAATTTTAGATTTTAGACTTGGTATTTTAGAGTTGTCAGAGAATTCACTTCCGCGTTCTATTTTTTGTAGTCGTACTTGCTTTGCTCCGAGCAGTTTGCTTAAATTTTCTTCCCAACTCCAGATCGGACGCATTCGGCAACAATATAGATTAAAAGTGGCAATTTTGTGTTCCGGGTAAGTGTGGCAGGCAAGATGCGATTCGGTCAGCATAACTAGCCCTGTGATGCCGCCCGCGCCGTCGAATTTATGCCAGATTTCTTCACCAATAATTTTCAAATCCAGGTCGGCGATGAGCATTGCGAAGACGACGCGAAGTGTTTTGACCTCGCGCAATTTTTCCGCTTCGCATCCGGCGGCTTCAATTAACCATTCAGTTCCGACAATCATTTTTATTTGCTCAATTCTTTTCTGAAATCACTAAAAATCGGCTTTGGCAAAGCTGACATTTTCTTAAAAGTTAGCTACGAAAACCGTCGGGCAAAAGTTTTCTAAACATTCGGAGAAATATCTACGTTATAATGCTTTTGGAAAAGCAATGTTGAAAAAAACTATAACCAAAAAGTGTGTCTTTGTCATATCCTGGCTGGCTCTGGCAGCGAGTTTTTCTGCTTGTTTCTCGGCTGCTTCAAAAGACGACGACCGAAAAATCTCACAAAGCGGCACGCCGAAATTGGTAAAAGATTACAGAAAAGGACAAGTTGTCGGACGAATAGCGTCGGATGAAATAACGGAAAGCAGCGGACTCGTCGCGTCGAAATGTCAGGAAAATGTGTTATGGACACACAACGATTCGGGCGGTGGTGCATTTATATTCGCAATCAACTCGGCAGGCAAAAAGCTCGGCACTTTTCGCGTGAAAGGCGCGACAAACGTTGATTGGGAAGACATTGCCACTTATAAAAGCCCCGCCGGCGAATGTTTTTTATACATCGGCGATATCGGCAACAATTCTCGAGCACGCAATGATTTGGGTGTTTATGTGGTTGAAGAACCGCTGGTTTCTAAATCAGATGTGTCTTCGAGCAAAAAAAATCCGATAGACATTAGCAGTTATAAATTGATTAAAATTAATTATCCAGACTCTCGGCACGATGCCGAAACGCTGCTCGTCCATCCGCAAACTGCTGACATCTACATTTTGACAAAAGAGTTAAGCCGTTCCGCGGGTGTTTATAAACTCGCAAATAATTACACTTCAGACACAATAAACAAACTCCAAAAAATAACAGATTTATCCGTTCCGGCTATTCCAAGCGGCTTTTTGACCGGCGGCGACATTTCTTTCGATGGCAAAAGAGTGGTTGTCTGCGATTATTTTGCGGCTTACGAATTCGCTCTGCCGGAAAATTCAAAAAGTTTTGAAGAAATTTGGAAACAAAAACCGCTTACAATTTCAATCGGCGAACGAGAACAGGGCGAAGCCGTCTGTTACTCCTTGGATGGTAAATCAATCTTTGCCACGAGCGAAAAGAAAAATTCACCAATCTTTGAAACCAAACAAAATTAAAAAAAATTTATCAGTATCAAGAAAATTTGTTTATAATCGAATTTATTACAAAATTTTTGGAGGCTTTCCGCATATCTATGAAAAATGAAACACTAAATTTCGACACCGCAAATGGTGCGACCACCGCTTATGTCGCGCTGCCCGAAGAGGCAAATTCCAATAACAGAGCTATTATTA
>JALZOH010000354.1 GCA_030857305.1 Acidobacteriota bacterium | reverse complement strand
AACTGGCAACTTAGGTTAAATAGTAAATATAGCTCGAGATAAGTAGTCGTTCACAATTAAGTTAGATTATGCTTGAAGACTGAAAAATTTATTCTCAGGCTTTTCCCGAATTCATTTAAGGCTTGCTTGACCGAATATCGCAATCTTTGCCCGTCCTCATAATCGGTTGGCGCAAGCCATTCGTATTTCAACTTTCGCCAGATTGTTTCGGCGATATTCAAATGCGGTGAATAGGTCGGCAGATAGAAGATGAACAATCCGCGCCTCTGCCAATACTCGATTCTCTCAGTCATTTGTTTGCCCGTGTGAATCCGCGCATTGTCCAACACGACGACCGTTATTTTCTCGATTGAAAATGAAAGTCTTTCCAACTGCTCGACGACAAAATCAGCGTTGATCGTGTTTTCACTCAAAGCCGCAACCGCCTTATTGCTTCTGGTAAATAATCCAAAACAATTAACTCCCGCGCCTTTGGCACTCGGCATCGAAACCTCTTCATCGGCAAACTGCCAGCCGTACGGCACGCACGGCTCTAAACTGACTCCCGCCTCATCGCCGTAAAAGAGTTCGATCAATCCGGCTTCGCTCAAAGTTTCCAATTCGCCCAAAACCTCTTTTTTCACTCGATAAATATCTTCCTGCGGCTTGCCTTTGAGCCGCCGTCTAATTCGTTTGTAGCGGCAAGCGTTTTTTTCAGAAATCGCTTGAGTGAACTGTGCGAGAAATCTTTGCCTAAACTTTCCGCTAATTCGGCGCGGGCGACTGAAATGCGCTGTCTGCTCTGTTTGACCGCTTCTTTGACCTGCTCTAAATCAGCCGCTTGGAGAATCGCTTTGCGCCCGCGTCCCGGTCGAGTTTGCAAGCCCTCAATGCCTTCTTCTTCATAGCGCGCCAGCCAATTGTTAACCGTCATCTCGCAACCGCCCAGAAGAATACCGACCACTTCCAATGACGTGCGCTTTTCGCTTTTCAATAAAACCATCTGACACCGCTGCCGAAAACTGTGCGTCCGACCATTGCGATAACCGTCTTCCAATGCTTCCCGCTGCACGGTGGTCAGTTCGATTACTTTTGTTTTACCCATCTCGTTTAATAGTCTAAACTATTTCTGAACGATTACTTAAACCAATTTGTCTGGGATTGATTTCCTTCCGGGTTTTGAGATATTCCATTCCCGCGATAACATCACCGGCAAAATTTTCGCTCGTCGCCGAAAGTGAACCTAATGAAGAACCCCCTACGCCTCGGTCGTCCACGCGCAAAACGGCGATTCCGCGTCTGGTTAAATAATCTGCCAGCACAAGAAAAGGACGATGTCCAAGAATAGTTTCGTTACGGTCTTGCGAACCGCTCCCCGTAATTAAAATCACAGCGGGATGTTGTCCGCTAGTTCGCGGCAGAGTCAGCGTCCCGGCTAATTTTACCTGGTCTTTTTTATTTTCATAAACGACCTCTTCTTCTTTATACGAATAAGGTTTTTGCGGATCCTGGAGGCGACCGATTTTAACGGCGACGGTTGAGCGTTTAAAGATTAAGGGCAGCGAAGCGGGACCTTGTTTGAAAGTTCCGCTAATTTCATCGCCTTTTTCATTAAGCATACCTTCGTAGCTCATACCGTATTTTTTTAATTCAAAGCGAACAGAATTATCCTGGCTGGTGATTGAATCAAGACCTACATCGTCCGCGCTTTGATCAATACTGGCAATTTTTGCTGTGAAACCGTCGCCGGCTTTTGAAATCTTTAACACTTGCCGGAGTTTGACACCGTTGAATTCAAGTGTGCCGAGCCAGTTTCCTTCAAGCGCGGTGGTTTGCGCAGGAATAGATATTGACAAAACACTCAGCAAACCGAGCGCGGCAGTCATATAACAAATTAAATTTTTCATATTTTTATCCTTTTGACAGTTTATTTTCTATTTCCTATTTTAGAAAGCACTTCGATTAATTCACGAAGCTGTTCGAGATTTAAGATGATGACAAGCGGCACGATAATCAGCACCAATGCGCCGAGAATCAAGCCAACTTGCGCCCACAAGCGGCGTTCATTGAGCGCCGGAAGAGGATTTGTTCTCAGTGCCAGCCAACCAAAAATGATTGCCAGAACCGCTTTTTCCATTCCGGCAAGATTGACGAAACAAACAATGCCCAGTATCAGCGAAATTGTCGCGTAAGCATATTTTTGTCCGAGAATCGTGTAATTTTGCATTTCACTCTTATCCATATTCTACCTCTCCAGCGCAAGTTCAGTATTAATTTTGAACGGATTTTCTTTGAGAAAACCGAACAAAGCGACGACAAAAATCAACGGCACAAGTTTGAGCGACCAACCAAAATCAAGCGTCGAAAGCCTCTCCACTAATTTATAAGCGATGAGAAACACGCCGAGCAGAAGAAACGGTTTCCAGTTTGTCTGCGACGCGGTTTGCGCAACGATTCGGTTTTCAATTACTGACCACAAATCCACAATTTGCTCACGCCTTTTTTGTCTTTTGAATAAACTGTCGAGGTTCTGCATCTGCTCGAATTCTTGTCGGCAATCGTTGCAAGTAGTTAAATGAAAAGAAACTTGTTCGACAGAAATCTCCGATTTTTCGCCGTCAAGCTCGGCAGACATCGCCATCAGCGCACTTATGCAATTTATTTTGTTCATAACTTCACCTGCTCTCAATGAAATGTTTTAGTCAGTTTTGCCTGCAGTTGCTTGCGGGCGTAAAACAGACGGCTCATCACCGTTCCCTGCGGAATTTCCAACTGCTCGGCAATTTCGTTGTATGAAAGACCGTTCAGATATTTCAACGTAACTAATTCGCGATCCTCTTTCGATAAATCAAGCAACGCCGTTTCGAGCGCAATTTGCTCCTCCGGCGGCAAACCGACTTGTGGTGCAAGAATCTCGATTTCTTCAATTGTTTGCGTTTCTCTTTTCTTCGCCGTCATTTTGAAACAGCGATGGCGCAGCAAAACATAAAACCAAGGATAAAATCGCCGCGTCCGGTCAAAACGGGCGAGCGCTTTGAAAGCATCGATAAATGCTTCTTGTACCGCATCGAGAGCATCTTCCCGATTGCCAAGAATGGCGACCGCGTGACCGACGGCTTGCCCCTGATAACATTCAACCAGATAGCGAAATGCTTCCCTGTCACCATTCTGACATCTTTCAATCGCCGCCGAGTCGTCCATATTTGCCACTCATACTAACGTATCCGAACAAGCGGGAAATTATTCAAGATTTATTTATATATTTTGAATAATTTTTCCTCTTAAATTTTTTCTCAAAAATTAAAATAAAAAAGGCAAGGTTTTTCAACCTTACCTTTAAAGATTTCAAAGTTTTCACTTGAAACTATGGAATCGGAATACCTTCGGTGTCGAGATAAACGATTGGGTACTCAAGTTCTTTAAGTCCCGGTTCGATTACCTTTTTATCGCCGACGATGACGATTGCCATTTTGTCCGGCGTCAGATACTTGTTTGCCACCCGATTAACATCAGCCAGCGTAACAG
>JALZOH010000353.1 GCA_030857305.1 Acidobacteriota bacterium | reverse complement strand
TTTAAAAGGCGAGCAGAAAGGGCGCGACCGCGACGATTATTTAACGATTGACGGCGTGGTTACGCAGATTGATGAAAAAGAATTTAAGTTTAACGGAAAAATCGTGACGAAAGTCAGCCACCTCAATGAAGGCAAGCCTTGCCCGCGCGAGGGCGAAATGACTTTTGCCATTACAAAAAATCGCCGGTATTGGCGCCTTCAGGATATGCAAAATCCCTGCGACGATGTTCTTGATTACGTTGACGTTTTCTTTCGGTAAAAATTAGAAATAACGAATGTTAAATTTTGCAATAGAAACGGCGCGTGAAGCCGGACAAGTATTGCTCGAAAAGTTCGGGCGTAAAATCGAAATTTCAAAAAAGGGTAAAATTGATCTTGTTACCGAAGCAGATTTTGCTTCGGAAAAGTTGATTATTGAAAAGATTCGTTCATATTACCCGAAACATTCGATTCTGGCTGAAGAATCGGGTGAATCAAACGTCGCCGTAATCGATGCCGACAGCACTTGGAAATGGATCATTGATCCGCTCGACGGGACGACGAATTATGCGCACGGTTATCCGTGTTTCTGCGTGACAATTGCGCTTGAACACAAAGGCGAAATAGTTTTGGGCGTAACTTTTGACCCGACGCGCGATGAACTTTTCGCCGCTGAAAAAGGACAAGGCGCCACTTTGAATCGAAGAAAAGTCAGCGTTTCCGAAACCTTTGAACTCTCCGAAGCATTAATTGTGACTGGATTTCCTTACAACTTTGCAGAGAAAGATAATTTTGCCAAGCATCTGACGGATTTTCTTTTGTGTTCGAGAGGTGTCCGGCGCGACGGTTCGGCAGCGATTGATATGGCGTATGTCGCCTGCGGACGCTTTGACGGATTTTGGGAAGAAGGCTTACATCCGTGGGATGTGGCAGCAGGGGTTTTGCTAATTGAAGAAGCCGGCGGGCGAATTTCCTATTATGACAATTCGCCGTTTAGCGTCTACACCGCGCCGATTTGCGCGAGCAACGGCTTGATTCATTCGGAAATGCTGGAAATTCTGAAATAAAAATCACGAGTTACGGATAATTTTTGCCTGACTTCGTAACTCGTGATTTTTCAAGGCGTAAACGCGCTCGGTATAGGTTTATCGCCATTTTGTCCGAAACTAACTGAAGTAAATCCTAAAGTTGTTCTGAGCAAATACCAAACGCCGTTTAATGGACGGAAAACCGCGACGTCTGCGCGTCCGTCTCCATCATAATCGGCAACCGCCGGTACGTCAGACGCAAACCCCCAAGTCATCCCCGAAAACCGCCCATCAGAACTTCGCAAAACGTAAAAATTTGATTGGTTGACAACACTATCGGCGCGCACGACGGCGATGTCGGTTTTGCCGTCGCCGTCGAAATCCGCCGGAACAGGTTTATCGGTCGGATTGCCGAATTGAACGCCTCGAAAAGCTTTGCTTGTACTTTCAAACAAATACCAAAAACCATTTCTGAAGATGCTCAAATCACCAAGCCCGTCGCCATCAAAATCACCAACCAGCGGCTGGTCTCCATTTTGTCCGAATTGTTGAGCAAATTGTTGATTGCCTGAACTTCTCATCTGATACCAGGTGCCGTTTGAGGGGCGAAAAACCGCCACGTCCGCGCGATTGTCGCCGTCGAAATCATTCGGTACGGGAATGTCACCGTTTACTCCAAATTGAACTGCGTAGAAAGTATTACCGGAGCTTCGTAGTTGGTACCAGGTACCATTCGACGGGCGAAAAACGGCAACGTCGGTTTTGTTATCGCCGTCAAAATCTGCGGGAGTGATTTTGTCCGTGGCTTCACCAAATTGCTGTCCGGCAAAATTTCCGCTGCCGCTTAACATTTCATACCAAGTACCGTTTGACGGGCGGAAAACGGCAACGTCTGATTTACCATCGCCGTCAAAGTCAAATTTCGCCTGACTAATAAGGGTCAGTACAACATCATTGCCGTCACCGCCGCGATAAGTGATGCGGAACGATAAACCGAAACTGCCGTTTAAGATCGCGCCTTCGGGAACATTGACGAATGTTCCTGAAATCGGATCTGTTCCGTCATTTGTGATAATTTCGAATGACTGCCCGACAGACGGATTCTCGTCACTTTCTGATAAAGGAAATAAAGTCGCATTCGATAAAGTAACCGTTCCGTTGACTTTGATATTGTCTGCCTCGATGCCGCCGGGTCCGCTCTCAATTTTGATAACGACAGTACCGTTTGAACCGACACTTAAATTTCCCTGAACGGTGAGAACTCCGGTCGGGGCGGTTATTGATCCCGCGCCGATTCCGCCGGACACAACGTTGGTCGCGCCGATAGTTCCCGTTCCGAGGACTGCGCTGCCGCCTGTTTCAGTAACGGGCGCACCATTGACGGTTACCGCGCTCCCTGGAATGTTCGCATCGATTATCAAAAGACCGTTTTTAATATTAATTGCACCGCTAAAATTACTTGCCGAAGCGATAACCCCAAAGTTTAAACCGTTCTTAATGATATTTCCGGAGCCGGAAATGACACCGATTATGAAAACTCCCTCGCCGCCCTCAATTGTCAGAGGGAAAGTTAAAAGACTTAGAACGGCAATTGTCGTAAACGAGCTTTCTCCAAAGATAAATGTTTGCGCCGCGCCTAAATTTACTATTGTATTTATCGTGTGCGCACCTTCAGTCACCGTCAAACCGTTGGTTAACCGCAAGGCGTTTCCGCCAATTGTATAAGCGCCGCCATCAATTGTGACTGAGCGAAAAGTAGTCAAAAGTCCAAGATTATTATTATTCGTTTGTCGCGCCGCTTCTCGTGGGAAAATTAAATCATCGTTCACCGCTGGCGCAACGTCGCCAACCCAGTTCGCCGCAGTTGCCCAGTTTGCGTCAACTCCGCCGCCGTCCCAAATTTTGACCGCTGAAAAAGCGTCGGATGTGAAAAACAAAATGAGGAGAAACGCAAAAATTGAAAAATATTTCATATGATAAATTATTTGTACTTCAGAGAATTTGTCGCTCAGTGACTTACATAATTTTAGCACAAAGCAGAATTGACTCTTAATCAAATGATAAATAAACGGTCTCCACGCTTTTGACAGAATTTGGCGTGTGATAACCTCATTACAACTTAAATTCGTTAAATCGAAAATCCAAAATCCAAAATCCAAAATTGAATGTCCTGGTTTAGCCGTAAAGATCCAAAATTAGAAGAGCAAGTCGTCGACGAAGAGAAAAAGGTTAAAACCGAAGGTATCTTTGTCAAATGTCTGGAATGCGACAGCGCGCTTTACAAAGGCGAACTCGAAGAATCACTCGAAGTGTGCACGCACTGCAATTATCATTTTCGGCTCGGCGCGCGCACCAGACTCGATATTTTATTTGACGAAGCTAAATACGAAAAACTCGACGAAGAAATAACGAGCAGCGATCCGCTCGGTTTTGTTGACACCAAACCTTACATCGAGCGTATCGAACAGGCGAAAGCGGCATCGGGTTTGCCCGAAGCAATT
>JALZOH010000352.1 GCA_030857305.1 Acidobacteriota bacterium | reverse complement strand
GACATTAGAGTGAAAATATATTTGCTCGTTTTCAACTTTGAGAAGATATATTTTATTCTTTTTGCTGTTTCGCCTCACTGCCTGGTAGAACCACTGCCAGAGGCAGTGGTTTGATTCTTCGAATCAATGGACGTGAGGGCGCGGGCAGCGACTTTCTTGTTGTGTCAAAAACGCCCGTTTTTGGGACGTTAAAAATTACCGGCATAAGACAAACAAAAACCCAACAAAACACTTCCCAAAACTTATCCTAAAAACAAAGTGTCATTACTTGCCCTTCTTTTAGCTTTTAAGACATAATTTCAAATTCAATATTGAAATCAAATTTGTCGACAAGTAATTTGTCTGCTCGTCTGAAATTGAACATTTGCGAATTATGAAAATCGGCTACGCGCGCGTTTCCACGCTCGACCAGAATTTAGAATTACAGACCGACGCTTTAGAAAAAGCGGGTTGCGAGAAAATCTTCACCGACCGGGCGAGCGGCGCTCGTGACGACCGGCAGGGCTTGATTGACGCGATTGAGTTTTGCCGCAAAGGTGATTCGCTAGTCGTCTGGAAATTGGATAGATTAGGCAGAAGCCTCAAACATCTGATTGAAACAATTAACGAACTGCACTCGAAAGTGGTCGGTTTCGTCTCCGTCCAGGAGAGCATCGATACGACGACATCGGGCGGCAAATTGATTTTTCACGTTTTCGGCGCGCTCGCCGAATTCGAGCGAGAATTGATTCGTGAGAGAACCAACGCCGGATTAGCTTCAGCCAGGGCGCGCGGCAGATTGGGCGGACGACCTAAAGCGATGACACAGAGACAAATCCAAATGGCGAAGACGATGCTCGCCGACCCGAATACTACGATTAAGGAAGTGTGCCAGACGCTCGACGTTTCAAAATCCACGCTCTACCGGTATATAAAGTAACGATGTTTGTTTTCGCCGCTTAATTTAGCCTGTCGCCGTCGGAAATGACGGTCTGCCGATTGTGATAAAATCTACTGCATATGATGACCGCTCACGAACGCTCCGACATCGTTCATATAATGAAAATGAATCGCCTCAATCTGGTTGATTCGGATACGGCGCAGTTTCGCTTTAACGGTCGGGTTGAAGGTAAGGATTATCAAATAACAATTCTTGTCATAGAGAACTTGCCGTCGGTGAGCATTAAACAAAACGATGAAACTGTTTTCAGCGAGACGGTCAAAAGCGTCGATGATTTGAAGATATTCCTTGAAGAGCAAATGTATAAATATCTGGGATGATAAACGCGCGTGAATTGTTTGGCGAGATAGATATTTATCTGTTCGACCAAATACTGAAGAATCGATTCAGCCCTAACAGCACGATTCTGGACGCCGGATGCGGCGGCGGTCGCAATATCGTGTATTTTCTCCGCAGCGGTTGTTTGGTTTTCGGAGTCGATGAAAACTCTGATGCGATTGAATATGTCCGAAATCTGGCAAAAACACTGGCTCCTAAACTTTCGATAAATAACTTTCAAGTTGCGAGAGTCGAAGAGATGCCGTTTGCTGATGAAAAATTCGATGCCGTTATCAGCAGCGCGGTTCTTCATTTTGCGAAAAGCGAGCAGCACTTCAATCGGATGCTCGATGAGATGTGGCGGGTTCTAAAAACAGGTGGATTATTGTTCGTTCGACTGGCTTCCTCAATCGGCATTGAAGATAAAATCCAGTTGATCCTGGAGCGTAGATTTTTACTGCCCGACGGGTCGGAGCGATTTCTAGTCGATGAAGAGTTGTTGATTGAGACGACAAGGCGTCTCGGCGGAGTTTTGGTGGAACCGATAAAGACGACCGTCGTGCAGAATTTACGCTCGATGACCACTTGGGTTCTTCGCAAACAACTTGAGTAAAACAATAGCTGTAAGAATTAAATCGCAAGTTTTATTATAAAAATACTGATAAATTTCTCCCAATTATTTTTGTATAAAATACGGACGTTTTTTCTGTAAACAATCAACAGAAAATCCTTGCGTTTGGTTTTGGACACTTTCAAATTAGAATATATTTCCAATTTAATAAACGGTCTAAAAAATAGCGATAACGACCCTTAACATAAGCTATATTTCTTGATTAAAGCGGCAAATAAATGGAAAAGACAACCGTCTCAAAAAGCGGAATTTTGAAATTTGATGTTAGATTTTTGGAGACGGGCGAATCTAAAAAAATATTTCTTCGTAAATACAAAAATCAGTTAAAGGGAAAAAATTTTGCGCCGGAATTAAACGACCAGCTTTGCCCAGCCGCCAAAGATTTTGTCTGCTGTCGCTTTAAATATTGAGAGATGTTTTTCGGTGTCGGCGAAAATCTGTGACGGGGTAATTCCGGCTTGCTCGGCTTCATCGTTGAAATTTTTCGTCATACTCAAAATAATCTCACCGGTTGCTTCCGGGTGGAACAAAATGCCGTAAGCGTTCGCGCCAAAGCTAAATGCCTGATGCTCGGTCAAAGCCGAAGAAGCAAGCGAGACCGCGCCGGCGGGAAGCTCGAAAACGTCTCCGTGCCAATGAAAAGCCATAAATCGTTTTTCAATGCCATTCCATAACGCATCATCCTGCGCGGCGGCAGACGATTTGACTGGATGCCAGCCGATTTCCTGTCTTCCCGATTTAACGACTCTCGCTCCGAGCGCGGCGGCGAGAAGCTGGCTTCCCAGGCAAATGCCTAAAACGGGTTTTTCTTCGCCGAGCGCCTCTTCTATCAGCCTAATTTCATCCCGAAGATATGAATAAGTTTCAGCTTCATATACGCCGACCGCGCCGCCTAAGACAATAAGTCCGTCGGCTTCGCCCAAACGCGCGGGAATCGTCTCGCCGTCGAAAATACGAATCGTTGATGCTGAAATTGCCGCGCCGTCGAGCGCTTCGGCAATTGCTCCCAATCCTTCGTCGGCGTGATGCTGAAGAACGATTACTTTTTTCATCTTTTCATTATAGATGCAAGTTTTGAAATTTTGATTCCGGGACGAGTTTCTAACCTATTTCCAAGACAATTTGCCAAGTTTTTGAGATGAAAGTTTAGAGAGCCAAAAACGGGCATTTTTGAGATTTTTAAGTTATACAGCAAAAAGGCTCCAATTAGCATCTTTCAATCCATTATTTTTATCTAATTTAACTTAGGTGCTATGATTTTAATTTTCGGGTCTACTTCATTTACTACGGTATCGTGAATAATCAATATTGGTGATTTTCCAGCGTCGCAATACTCCCTTTTTCCTTCTCTTTTTAACAGTATTCCATCTTTTCCAAACCAGTACTTAACATTTCTATTGGAAACACTTTCACTACTATATTTTAAATTAACAGGTTTGTTTTTTACAATTACTACATAAACCGTTGTGTTTTGATTACCCAGTTTTCACTGCCGGGAAATTTATATAAGTAGTCGGACAAAACTATATTAAAGTATTTCTTGTATGGGAAGAACTATCAAAATTCAATTATCTGATGAGCAACGTGCTGTACTGGAGAACGCTTATCGCAATAGTCCGAGT
>JALZOH010000351.1 GCA_030857305.1 Acidobacteriota bacterium | reverse complement strand
GTTCGACGAACCCAGCAGAACGAATATGATAAAAATCAAATAAGCGACCGGACCGATCCACGTCACCGCCTGGCTGTATTCGGAGATCGCCGTCGCCTTAAAAAACGGAATGCTTAAATTCCACGGATAATTTGCTACCCAGTAAAGGCATCCCCAAACAATTAGCGCGGTGATTAATTGTCCGAACAGTTTTTGTTTGCCCGTTAAACCTTTACTTCGTTTTTTGACAATTTTTATGTAATCGTCCAAAAATCCGACAACGCCGAACGCGGTGGTCGCGCCTAAAGCCAGCCACAAATACAAACTGTCGAGCCGCGCCCAAAGAATTGTCGAGAGAAAAACCGCGCCGAGAATCAATATTCCGCCCATCGTCGGCGTCCCTTTTTTCGCGTGGTGTTCCGCCGAAAGTTCTTCGCGTATTTCCTGCCCGATATTCAAAGTGGCAAGTTTCCTGATAACTTTGCCGCCGAACAGAAGCGAAATCAAAAGAGCAGTGATTGTCGCTAATGCGGTGCGAAACGTGACGTATTGAAAAACGTTTAACCCCTTGAAAAAATACGACTCACCGCTCCGCCCATACTGTTGAAAAATAATTTGATACAAAAGGTAATAAAGCATTTTAGATTTTGGATTTTGGATTTTTCATCGCTTTAGTTACCACTTTTATTTTTCGCTACAACTTCAAAAATCTGTATTTATCTGTGCCGTCCTATAGTTTCATTCTTCCAGCCGATAGCTTTCCAGAAGCTTTTCAATCACCGTTTCCGTTTTTACGCCGCGCGAGCCTTTGACTAAAACTAGATCACCGGCTTTTATTTCATTCACAAGAAAATCGCCCGCTTCATCCGAATCGTCAAAAAACTTTGTTTTCCCCAAATTATGTTTCTTTGCGCTTTCGACTAAATCTTTCGCTAAACCGCGCACACCGATTAAAAAATCGATACCGCTTGCTGCGAGTTCGGCGCCTGTTTCCCCATGAATCTCCTTTTCCTTTTCGCCCAGTTCGAGCATTTCCCCTGCCACGACAACCAGGCGGCGCGCACTTTTTCCGCCGTCAACCAAAGTTTCGACCATTCCTAAAAGCGCTGCCGGATTTGAATTGTAAGAATCGTTGATGACGGTAAAACCATCCCGGAAATGCAGAACTTCACCGCGCTGCGCGGGCGGCTTAACTGAACAAAGCGCGTCGGCAATTTCCTGCGCCGTCATACCGAAACTGTAACCGACTGCTGCTGCTGCTAACGCATTTGAAACATTGTGCTGTCCGGAAAGCTGGAAAGAAACTTCTGCTGCTCCATTTGGTAAATTTAAAACAAAGCGTGTTTGACCGAAACGCTTCATTTCAATTTCGCTTGCTGTCACGTCTGCCGCGTTATCGATTCCGAAAGTGATCGTGTAGCCTTTGTGAAGCTTCCGCATCTTTAAAACGCGAGCGTCATCGGCATTCAAAACAGCCGTTCCGCCTGTTTTCAATCCCTCGACGAGTTCAGCTTTGCCTTTCGCAACATTTTCGATCGAGCCGAGATGTTCGACGTGAACCGGAAGAACATTTAGTTCAACCGCCAAATCAGGCGGCGTGATTCGGCAAAGGCGCGCAATTTCATTCGACGGCGTAGACATTCCCATCTCCAAAACCGCCACATCAAAACTTTTATCTTTTACAAGATTCAAAACCGTTAGCGGATGTCCCAAACCGTTGTTATAATTTTTTATATTCCGCAAAACCTTCCGTCCCGAATTTTGCAAAACGTGCGCGGTCAATTCTTTAGCGGTCGTTTTGCCCGCGCTGCCCGTAATCGCCACCACCGGCTTATTCCATTCGATATAAACGCCGTGGGCGAGATTTTGTAAAGCCAAAATCGCATCATCCACAAAAATTATGCGGTCTTGAAACTGTTCTAAACCCGCTTTGTGTTCCTCAAATTTGTCGGGACGGGCGACACACGCAGCGGCGCCTTTTCCAAACGCGTCGGTAATAAATGTGTGCGAATCTGCAAAATCGCCGTTAAAACAATTATTTTTGTAATCCGGTTGTGAAAGCGCGAAAAACACTTCTCCCGCTCGTATCTGGCGCGAGTCAATCGAAAAAGATTGCACCTCGGTTTGAAGCAGAACGGGATTTAAGTTTGACGCTTGGGCGTTCATATATTTGACGGCGGTTTCAAGTTTCAATTTACAACGCGCATCCTTTCGTTTGACGATTTATTTTTAATATCACTCTTCGGCGCTTTTTTGCCCGGGACTATTTGTTTTGTTTGATTTTTTTCTTTGCTTAAAGATTTATCCTTCTCCGGTTTCGCATGCATTGGCGGCTTGCTCAAAACGGTCTTTTCCTTTTCAATTTTTTTTTCCGTTCCTTGAGTCGGCTTTTTTTTAAGTTTTTCAACTGTTTTACTTTCAACCGTTTGGGTTGAATCCGCCCGATCTAAATTTACCGTTGAAGTTATTTGCGCATCCGGTTCGCCCATCACTTCCTGCACGGCAGTATCTTGATCTTCAATGACAATGTCGGAAGGAACGCCGAGCTCGGGCAAAATTTGTTCGGCAATTTCGCGAAAAATCGGTGCGGAAACTTGTCCGCCGTTGCGCAGCGCGCCTTGGGGTTCGTCCAGTACAACTGCGATAACGACCGACGGATTTTCAGCCGGAGCAAAACCGACGAACGACGAAACATATTTACTTCCGCTGACTCTCTTTATTTTGGGATCGTATTTCCAGGCTGTTCCCGTTTTTCCAGCAGACGTATAACCATTGAGCGACGCTTCCTTTCCGGTTCCGCGGACGACTACTTCGCGCATCATTTGGCGCAAATCGTGTGCGACTTGCGCGCTGACGACCGTTATTTGTTCAGGTTTAGTTGTCGAAATCACTTTTCCGTCTGATGAGCGAATTTCTTTGATAATATGCGGGCGAACTCTGACACCGTCGTTCGCAATAGTCGCAAAAGACGACGCGGTTTGCAAAGCCGTCACGCCGATTTCATAACCGATTGACATTGACGCCAGTGAATCGCCTTGCCATTTTTCTTTCGGGCGCACCAGCCCGCGCATTTCCGCCGGAAGTTCGATGCCGGTTTCTTCGCCAAAACCAAATTGGCGAATATATTCGCTGAATCTGTCTTTGCCGACTTTCAACCCTGTTTTAATTGCGCCGATATTGCTTGAAGTCGCGAAAGCCTTGGTAAAAGAAATTGCTCTACCGCAATGGCTGTCCGTAAATTTGTGCTTACCAACTTCGATAACTCCGTTGCCGCAGCCAAACTGCTCGTCCGGTTTAATTAATTTTTCATTTAGTGCAGCTCCGTAGGTTACGACCTTAAAGATCGAACCCGGCGCGTAACTGCTCTGCACAGCCTTATTCTTATAATTTTCCGCCGCAAATGCGCCGGCGTTATTCGGGTCAAAGGTCGGATAATTCGCCATTGCTAAAACTTCGCCGGTTTTTGGGTCTAACACAACCGCCATTCCCGATTTTGCATGCGCCGCTTTGACACCAGACCGGAGTGCTTCTTCAAC
>JALZOH010000350.1 GCA_030857305.1 Acidobacteriota bacterium | reverse complement strand
ATGGACGACTGGCTGGAATTTTTGCAGTCGCATTTAGTCAAAAATCAAAGTTTGACGGAAAAAATATGAGGAAACTATTTGCTTTATTTTTAATCGTTTTGCTTCCGCAAATAATTATCGCGCAGATGAAACCGCTTGTCTTAACGCACGTTACGGTTATTGATATGACCGGCGCGTCGCCGAAATCGGACATGACCGTCATCATTAGCGGAAATTTGATTACGGCTCTCGGTAAATCGAATAAAGTTCGTGTTCCGAAAAACGCGCAGGTAGTTGACGCGAGCGGCAAATTTCTGATTCCGGGCTTTTGGGATATGCACGTTCATTTGCAGGAAACTACGCCTTTTCCATTATTTATTGCCAACGGCGTTCTCGGCGTGCGGCATATGGGCGGCAATCTCAAACAAGTTTATGAATGGCGCGAACAGGTCAGACAGGGAAAATTGCTTGCGCCGCGCATCGTCGCCTGCGGTTCGGTGGTGGAGAGCTTTAATGAACCGGATATCGTCAAAGCGACTACTGCCGCCGAAGGACGCGAAGCGGTTTTAATCAACGTCAAACAGGGCGCGGATTTTATCAAAGTTTATAACCCTTCGCGCGAAGCGTATTTCGCTCTAGTTGCCGAAGCGAAAAAACAGAATATTCCGTTTGCCGGTCACGTGCCGATTGCCGTCACTTCGTTTGAAGCTTCCGCTGCCGGACAAAGAAGTTTCGAGCATCTCGGAAATATTTTACGAAGCGTTTCAACGCTTGAGCCGAGCGTTATCGAACAGCGGACAAATGAAACCGTTAAACCGACCGATAAACCGGATGATTTGTCGGCGATTCCGGCGCGTATCGCCGCTGAAACAAAAATAGAATTGGAAACTTATGATGCGGAAAAAGCCAATCGGCTTTTTGCGGCATTTGTCAAAAACAAAACGTGGCAAGTCCCGACGCTGGCGACAAAAAGACCGCTCTCATTAGTTGACGACGGCACTTTTTTTAATGACGCGCGAATGAAATATATTACGGCGAAAGAATTGGAAGATTGGAAGCCGGAGAATAATTTTTTCCTCAAGTATCGCACGCCGGAATTTATCGTGATGAAGAAAAAACTTTATCAAAAGGAACTTGAATTAACCGGCGCGATGCACAAAGCAGGCGTTCCGTTTATGACCGGAACGGACGTTCCCGGCGCTTACACTTATCCGGGTTTCAGCCTTCACGACGAACTCGCCCTTTTTGTGCAAACCGGATTTACGCCGATGGCAGCGTTGCAAGCCACGACCGTCAATCCGGCAAAATATCTTAATTTGTCGGATAAACTCGGCACGATTGAAAAGGGAAAGATTGCCGAATTGATTTTGCTCGATGCTGATCCGCTGGCAAATATCGGCAATACTCAACGAATCAATGCAGTAGTAACTAACGGTCAATATCTGTCAAAAGAAAAATTACAACAATTGCTGGCAGATGTTGAAGCTAACGCCAAAAGGAAATAATTTTTCAATGTTGACGCGCACACAAATTCAAATCAAAGGCATCGTGCAAGGTGTCGGGTTTCGCCCTTTCGTTTTTGCGCTGGCTGAAAAAAGTGCGCTCAAAGGTCAGGTTTTAAACAATCACATTGGCGTTCTCGTTGATGTCGAAGGCGAAGAACGCAAAATCGAACAATTTATCAAAGCACTCAAAACGAATCCGCCGCCGTTGTCATCAATTGAATCCGTTACCCGACAAGACATTTTACAAACTGCGAATTTTCAGGATTTCCGCATTCTCGCAAGCCTCTCGAACGGCGCGAAATTCGTGCCGATTTCCGCCGACACCGCCACTTGCGCCGATTGCCTGCGCGAGATGTTTGACCCAAATAATCGCCGCTATCTTTACCCGTTTATCAACTGCACCAATTGCGGCCCGCGGTTTACGATTGTCGAAAGCGTCCCGTATGACCGGGAGTTGACGACAATGCGCGAGTTTGAGATGTGCGCGGAGTGCCGGGCCGAATATGAAGATCCGCGAAATCGTAGATTTCATGCAGAGCCGACTTGCTGCTCAAAATGCGGGCCGAGGGTTTTCTTGTCAGAACCGCCTGCGGTAGCGGACGGTTTAACGCGACCGACTCTCAACCCGGAGACTTCAGTTGCTCGGTTTCAACCATCCGCTACCGCAGATGGTTCTGACACGTTGAGCCGCGCGCGGCACCTGCTGCAAGAGGGCAAAATTCTCACCATTAAAGGTCTCGGAGGGTTTCATCTCGCTTGCGATGCAACAAATGAAGAAGCGGTCAAAACACTGCGTCAAAGAAAATATCGGGAAGATAAGCCGTTTGCGGTGATGGCTGCGACTTTGGAAGTTGTTGAAACATATTGCAATGTTTCCGAAGCGGAAAAAGAACTGCTTTTGTCACGCGAAAGGCCGATTGTTTTGCTCTATCGAAAAGAAAACATAGTTCCTACCGGTTGTGTTTCCACCCTATCAGGAACGCAGATTGCCGAATCGGTCGCGCCGCGAATGAGCACGCTCGGGTTTATGCTGCCGTATACGCCGTTGCATTATTTGTTATTTGAAAATCTCGACCGTCCGCTGGTGATGACGAGCGGCAACGTGTCTGATGAGCCTATTGCCTACCTGGACGATGATGCGGAGCACCGGCTGAAAGATATCGCAGATTATTACTTGCTTCACGACAGGCGAATACAAATAAGGACTGACGATTCTGTTGTCCGAGTCAGAACCGCCTGCGGTAGCGGGTGGTTTAAGCCGAATTTTAATCACCGCTACGTTCAACCATTCGCTACCGCCAACGGTTCTGACAAAACTTTCATCCTCCGCCGCTCGCGTGGCTATGCCCCGACTCCAATTAAAACCTCTTTCAAATTCAAAACGCAAATTCTTGCTTGCGGAGCGGAGCTTAAGAATACGTTTTGTTTGGCTCGCGGCGATCACGCCTACATTTCACATCACATCGGCGATCTGGAAAATATGGAAACGCTGCGGTCGTTTACGGAGGGAATAGAACATTTCAGGCGGTTGTTCGATCTTCATCCGGAAGTTATTGTTCATGATTTACATCCGGAATATCTTTCGACGAAATATGCTCTTTCATCTGACGAGATCGAAAACAAGATCGGGGTTCAGCATCATCATGCTCATATTGCGAGCTGTATGGCCGACAACGGTATCGAGGGCGAAGTGATAGGCGTGGCGATGGACGGGCTGGGATTCGGGACGGACGGGAAACTTTGGGGCGGCGAATTTTTCGTAGCGGATTTTAAACACGCCGAGCGGATTGCTCATCTCGATTACATTCCTCTTCCTGGCGGCACAAAAGGCATACTCGAGCCGTGGCGGCTGGCAGCGGTTTATCTGCAGCGGAGTTTCGGCAATGAATTTTTAAATTTGAACCTGCCGTTCTGCGAAAATCTGAACCAAAATGAATGGAAAACTTTGCTGAAGATGTGCGAAACACGAACGAACAGCCCTGAGACCTCGAGTATGGGCCGGCTTTTCGATGCCGTGTCGGCTTTACTCGGCGTGCGTGGCAC
>JALZOH010000349.1 GCA_030857305.1 Acidobacteriota bacterium | reverse complement strand
AGTTCCGCAACTCGTCAAAAACGGCAAAATCGAAATCACTTGGGAACAGGAAAAATCCTCAAAATCATTTGTCGAAACGCGCCATCCGCGCACGGCGGTCGCCAAACTCAAAGACGGCAAATTTTTGATGATCACGGTTGACGGACGGCAAAAGGAAAGCGTCGGAATGAATTTAAACGAACTCGCCGCGCTTCTGCTCGAACTCGGCGCGGTTAACGCAATGAACCTCGACGGCGGCGGTTCGACGACGATGTTTCTCGATGGCAAAGTCGTCAATAAACCTTCGGACAAAGAAGGCGAACGAAAAGTGAGCGACGCGATTTTGATTTTCCCGCGAAAGAAAAACTAGCCACGAACAAATAGGGGATGTAATGCACCCCGTTAATCAAGCTGCCAGATTGAGAGTCGCCTGCTGATTTTCCAAATGTTCTTTCTCAAATGCGTTCGGCGTTTTGTAGCCGAGTGCTGAATGCAAATAACCGGAGTTGAAATTTTCAACAAAAGTATCGAGTGCCGTTTTCAATGCAGTAACCGATGACCATTCGCGCAGCCAGCAAAGTTCTTCTTTCAGGGTTCGCATCATTCTTTCAGTATCAGCATTGCCCTTTGGATTATTGTAAGCGGTGAACGCCTGTTTGATGCCGAGTCCCGCACAGGTTTCCATAAACGAGCGGCTAGTCGGCTGTGAGCCGTTATCGCTCATCAAATTCAATTCACTTTCTATTTCTCGGATGCCGCCGGGAAACTGCCGCATTACCGCCTTGTTCAAAGCCGCCAGCCAATGCCAACTTTTCGATTGCTCGCCGCAATAATGACCAACCACCTTTTTGCTATACCAATCAACTACCAGAACGACGTATGCCCAGCCGGAATCGGTCATCACCTTTGTCATATCAATGCCCCACCAACTGTTGACTCGCTCCGGACGCGGTTTGCGCGTATGACTTGTCCGTTTTGCCAACAGACGTGTTTGAGCTTTGACGAGCAAGTTATGTTCTTTCAAAAGACGATAAACGCGCTTTCGGTTGACTGATAACCCAACGACAAATCGAAGATATGCCCAAACTCTTCGATAACCCCAGAACGGATGCTCCGACTTGATAACCCGAATCCGCTCCAATAGAGACGCATCTGCCGAAAATCTGACAACAGAGCGGCGACGAGTGTGCCTTACCAATCGTTTTTTTTAAGCTCCATCGTCAGTTCTCCAACCATCGCCTTCAAGCGTTCGTTTTCACGCTCGAGCCTGGTTTGCCGCTGTGCCTTTTGCGGCATCTCAAAAACCTTGCCCGCGTTCTGCAAAAACTGGTCGCGCCATTTGTAATACTGTGATTGCCCGATTTGAAATTCATTGCAAATCTCCGAAACCGCTCTGCCTTTTACGCCCTGCATGACAATCTGTAACTTTTGTTCAGATGTCCACTGTCGTTTTTTCATTGATATGTATCCTCTTTTTTGACAGGATACTCTCAACCGAACCGTTTTGTCTTAGCGGGGTGCAGTATATACCATCTACCACTTTTAATTATGAAGCATTCTTGGATTCCAATTCTGTTCGCCGCCGGTTTGTTCGGTTTGCTCGCGTTGCTGGCGACGCTGCAATATAGTTGGCTCGGACAAATCAGCGAATCGGAAAAAGAACAGATGCAGAAACGTCTGCAAAACGATTCCGAACATTTCGCCGAAGGTTTTAACCGCACCGTTCAATCCGCCTATTTTCCCTTTCAGCTTTTCGCCAACGATTGGCAGAAAGATTTTGTCGTAGATTATCAAAACTGGCGCAAACGCGCTGAATATCCCGATTTGCTCAAGGATTTTTATTACGTTCCGAAGGAAGGTGAAACGCTGCAGTATAACTTTGAATACTATCAGTTTTTGCCAACCGATTTTAAAGCCGATTTTGAGCAGATAAAAACTAATTTCGCGCCGGTTGACGGGAAAAATTTAATTTTGCGGATGCCGATTTATATGCAAACGGAGAAACTTGTCGAAACGACATTTGTTGGAAAAACAATGACCGCCGATTCGCCCGTTGTCATCCCGAGAGACCTAAAAATTCCGCGGAGAATTAATTTGTCTGACCCCGTCGGCTATCTTTTGATAAAACTCGATGAAAATGTTCTCAAAGAAAAAGTCTTAAAAGATTTATCGGACAAATATTTTGCCGACGGTAGTTATAGAATTTCGATTGTCAGCCAAGCCGACAACTCGACGGTATTTCAAACGCAAGCGATTGAGACATCTGATTTGAGCGTTAAATTTTTTGCGCTCACACCTGACAATCTTGCCGTTTTTGTTAATCAAAATCTGCTTTCTTCGCTCGACTATGCAAAAGGTGAAATCAACTTCAATCGCCAATTTAATCGCCGATTCGAAAATCGGGTAATGAGGATACCACGCGGAAATTCAAATGCTAATTTTAAAGTCGCTGTAGCGAGTAATGATAAATCGCAGGTTTTGCAAATGAACGATTTGCAAAATGACGGAATCTGGTTGCTCAATGCCCAACACACCGCCGGTTCGCTCGAAAATTTTGTGGCGGCGGCGCGGCATAAAAGTCTGGCGGTAAGTTTCGGAATTTTATCGCTGCTGGCGGCGAGCGTCATTCTAATTTTCGTATCCGCGCAACGCGCCAAACGTCTCGCGCAAAAACAGATGGATTTCGTCTCGGCGGTTTCGCACGAATTCCGTACGCCGCTCGCCGTAATTTATTCGGCGGGCGAAAATTTGACCGACGGCGTTGTGAACAATGAAGTCCAAGTTTCTCAATACGGCAATTTAATCAAACGCGAAGGTAAGAAACTATCGCAGATGGTTGAACAAATTTTAGAATTCGCGGGTGCGCGTTCAGGCAACAGAAAATACGATTTGCGCCAAACAGATATCAAAGAAATTATTGAAGTTGCCTTGTCCGAGTGCAAAAGTTTAATGGAGGAAAAAGATTTTTCAATCGATAAAGATATTGCTGAAAATCTGCGAAATGTCATCGCCGATAAAACGGCTCTCAGCCAAGCGATTCAAAATTTGATTGCCAATTCAATCAAATACGGCAACGGAAATAAATGGCTGAAAATAACCGCTCAAAACGGCGACGGTCGAATAAAAATCACAGTCGAAGACCGAGGCATCGGCATCGCGTCGAAAGATTTGAAACACATTTTCGAGCCTTTCTTTCGTTCTAAACGAGTGATTGACGAGCAAATTCACGGCAACGGCTTAGGCTTGAGTTTGGTCAAACAAACCGTCGAAGCGCACGGCGGCAAAATCGAAGCCGAAAGCGAAATCGGAAAGGGAAGTCGGTTTACGATTCATATACCATTGAACATTGAACATTTATCATCCGTAAAAAGTTCAGGTAAAAGATGAATGTCAAATGCTTTGATAAATGGTAAATGACAAATGACAACTGATAAATGAAAGTATTGCTTGTCGAAGATGAAGCGGGCTTAATCATCACCTTAACCGACCGTCTGCGAAGCGAAAACTTCGACGTGGAAACCGCGACGGACGGCGAAGCCGGTTTATCTCTTGCGCTCGCTGAGTC
>JALZOH010000348.1 GCA_030857305.1 Acidobacteriota bacterium | reverse complement strand
ATTCTTATTTTTTAAAAACAGAAAATATTCAAACAATTCACACTCGCCAATCCAAAATCCAAAATCTAAAATCCAAAATCGTTATGTTTCCTGTTGCTGACCGCTTTCATTGCGTTTTTCGCTCGAAGCGGGCGGAGTTGTTTTTGGTTTTTCTGGCGGTTTAGCCGCAGGTATCTTTTCAGTTTTGGGAGCGACGGCAGCAGGTGACGGTTTGGTTTCGGGCGCAGTTTTCGGTGTACCCGCAGGTACCGGCGTAGGCTGCGTGTTAGCGTTCGCCGGAGGTTTACCGCCTTTCGGAGTAGCTGTCGGCGCGGAGGACTGCACGTTAGCGTTGATATTTGAGTTTGCCGGAATAGGAATCTGCTGATAAATTACACCGTTACTATCCTGCATAAAGATACTGTTTGGGTTGTTCGGGTCAATCATTTGTCCGCCGGGCGGAATAAATTGTTGCGGCGGAGCGCCCGACGGCGGAGCGCCGCCTCGCGCCCACGGATTGTACCCGTCGCCGAAACCATCGCCGTTTGGCATACTTTGCTGGAGAACCGTATTTGCATCGCCCATCACGCCGCCGGTCTGCGGCACCGGATACGGCATCATATTCGCCATGCCTTGTTCGTTCATTCCGGTCGCCGGATTAAGCGGTTGGACGGGCTGACCGTTAGCATCGGTTTGCAGTTGCGTCGTCGGATCAGTCTGTTTAACCGAGGTTGCATAAATCATCCCAATCGCCAAAAGAGAAATTCCCGCCAGTACGACAAACGCCGTTTTCCACAAATTATTGTTTGTGTTCTCAATCGGCTTTGTATATTGCGGAATATTTACAACCTGTTCATTAAAATTACCGCTGGAAACATTATTTAAATCCCTGGCTAGTTCACTAGCGGTTTGGTAACGCATTTCAGGATTTCTGGCTAATGCTCTTAAGACTACCGTTTCAAGATTTGCGGGTAAGTCGGTTCGGAATGCCGAAAGCGGAAGCGGCGGATTTTCCGCTTGTTTCTTTATCAATTCGGCGGACGTTTCGGCAACAAAAGGTACTTCGCCAGCCAGCATTTCGTACAAAATCACGCCCAGCGAATAAATATCGGAGCGTTCGTCAATTTCAGCATTCGAAGCGTTTTGTTCAGGGGATGAATAATTTAGGTTTTTAGCGGAAACAGCAGAAGCAGGGTCAACCGATAAATTGTTTTCTTCGGCGGAAACCGCGCCGATGTCCATTACTTTGACGGATTCAAATTCACCCGCCGTATCTTTTAATAATATATTTTCACTACTTAAATGTCCGTGTATTAAGCTGTTTGTGTGGACGGCGGAAAGCGCAATCGCAGTCTGCACGGCAATCTTCACTGCTCGCCCGACGGTGAATTTTCCTTCGCGGGCAAGCGCGTCTTTTAACGTTTCGCCAGTCGAATCTTCCAAAACAAGGTAGACCGCGCCGTTTTTATCTGAGCCGAAGTCCGTTACATTTAAAATATTCGGATGCGTGATGCGCGAAATCGTCCGTGCTTCCGAAGAAAATTGTTTGACGACCTTTTCATCCGAAGCGAGGATCGGCGAAAGAATCTTAACGGTCACGGGTTTTTCCATCGAAAGGTGCGTTCCGCGATAAATTTTGCCCGAATCGCCTTCCCGCAGCACTTCTTCGATTTTGTATTTGTCCGCTAAAGTCTGCCCGATAAATTTGTCTGACATTTTAATATTCCAGGAGAAAAATCTCTTTTTCCTATCTTTATTTTTGATAATCTTACACGTCTTAAAAAACGATTCGATTCAAAAATCTTGCGCCAAGTTGTAATATAAGCCCTTTAGCTTTTTGATACAAACAAAATGCGGACAAAGCCGAAAGACTTTATCCGCACAAGAAAAGTTTTCGCTTCCGTTTATAATTTGACGAAAACAATAAGCAGCGCAAACAACACGAGTGATTCGATAAGCGCCAAACCAATAATCATCAGCGTTTGGACGGTTCCCGCCGCGCCCGGATTACGAGCCGCGCCTTCTACCGCTTTTGAGCCGACCAGACCCTGCCCGATGCCGGCAAGTCCTGCCGCTAAACCAAAACCGATGACACCCAGACCGGTTGCCAGAGCTCTGTTAGCGGCAACGCTTGATTCGTTGTCTGCCCCGCCTGCGCCGCCTTGAGCGAGGGCGGGAAGCGCCATTACGAAAAGCGCAAGGGCGGAAAAGAAAAAGTATTTATATTTGTTCATTTTTTGTCTCCTATTTTTTATTATTTAAATTGCGAAGACTTTAGGCAAAAACTTCTTAAGAAAAACTTGGCTCTGTGTATAATTTCGCCTCGCTTCCGGTATGCGCTCGTTTTCGACTCCTTAGAGACGAGGCTCCTGTCGCGTGCGGGCATTTTCGCGTATTAAATGCAAGTTTTTTTTATTAGTTTTGTCAAAGCCTTCAAAAAACCTTTTGGTAAATGAAACTACAGGCGCCCACAGATTAACTTAGATACTTTATCAATCAACACCAATAGCTTATTAAAAACTGGGAATTTGCGGTAATTCCGCAATCCCAAATCCAAAATCCTTAAACGGGCGCCGTCGCAATTGCTTCGCCGGTTACCTCAGAATGTTCTCCACCGTGCGTATGCTCGTGCGGCGCGTGTGAAACCTCGCTAATATAAATCATTGAAAGTAGAGTGAATACCAATGTTTGCACGAACGCTACGAAAACCGCTAACGGCATCAGCACCACCGGCAGCAAAAACTGCGTGAACGGCGGAGCTAAGCCTGAGATTTGACTTGAGATTTGTTCATCGGCAAACATGTTGGCAAATAGTCGCACACCGAGCGTAATCGGGCGAATCAAACTACTGACGAGTTCGATACCGAAAATCAACGGCGTGATAATTATCGCCATCAGAAGAGGTAGTTTCGGTCCGGCGAAATGCGCCAAGTGGTTGATGAGTCCATTTTCGTGAATGCCGACGTAGTTATAATAAACAAAGGATGAAATGCCGAGCGCGAGGGTGACGTTGACCGAAGCTGTCGGCGACATAAAGAGCGGGAATATCCCCATCAAATTGGAAATCAAAACCAGCACGGCGAATGTGGCGACAACCGGAAAATAACGATAACCGTGTTCGCCGACAACCGAGGTAATTAAATCCTTTAACGCTAAAAATCCGGCTTCCAGGGTAAGCTGTCCGGGCTTTGGGTCATCTCCGGAAAGTTTTCCCTTGAAAATCCAAATGGCGACCATTGTCAAAATGCAAGCAATGACGAACATAATCGTATACCACGGAATTGCGTTTTCCGCCGTGTATTCGCCAAAAACGGCTTCGGGAGTGTTTTTGACTCCCAACTTATCGAATAGCCATTGCCAAGCCGGATAGGTATAAGCCAACTGAAATCTTAAAACCGGCTCGCCCAGATAATGATTGATGAATTCGACGATGAGCGGTGTATGATGACCGCCTTCTGCAAATAAAAACATTCTTAAACTTCCTTCTTAAAAACCGATGAAAATAAACGTATAACGGCTTCGATAATAATCGCTAAAGCAAAACTTGCCAGACCTAAAAGCATGGCGGCAACCGGCACGATTTCGGTT
>JALZOH010000347.1 GCA_030857305.1 Acidobacteriota bacterium | reverse complement strand
TCTTTTAAGAGGGCGAGAAATTTTAACTGATAATAAAAAAGAAGGATTTGTTCATTCCTTTATTGACGGCTAAATTTTAACAGCAAAAATGGAAGTAAAAGTTTTTACCAACGGTTGTTTTGACATAATTCATCCGGGACACATCGATTTTCTCAAACGCGCCAGAGAACTCGGAACAAAATTGATTGTCGGAATCAACAGCGATTCTTCGGTGCGCGCCATCAAGGGAAAATCAAAACCGTATATGAACCAAAATGACCGGTTTAGTGTTTTGCAGGGCATCAAATATGTCGATGAAATTTATATTTTTAACGAAACCACCCCTGAATTACTGATTAAAAAAATAAATCCAGATGTATTGGTTAAAGGCGGCGACTGGTCGACTAATGAAATTGTCGGTTCCGATTTTGTGTTAGAAAATGGCGGAACAGTATTATCGCTTCCGCTATTAGAGAGTTATTCGTCAAGTTCACTGGCAGAGAAAATAAAGGGATGTGAAATAAAAGCAGACAACAAAATCCAAAAAACATCCATAACTACAGAGATAATCAAAAATTCTCTGAAAAGTCATTTAGATGTGTTTGAACAGCTATTGCAATATGAAATTCCGACTATCGAAGAATGTGCGGAAATGCTGTATAAAACGTTTGTCGAAGGAAAAAAGGTTTTAATTTGCGGTAATGGAGGGAGCGCCGCCGATGCTCAGCACCTCGCTGCTGAATTTGTCGGCAGATTTGAAACTGAAAGAAAAGCTTTACCGGCGATTGCTTTGACAACTGACACCTCCGCACTGACCGCGCTGGGCAACGATTATGGTTTTGAGCGCATTTTTTCCAGACAAATCGAGGCTTTAGGTAAAAAAAACGATTTGCTAATTGCCATCAGCACAAGCGGCACTTCTTCGAATGTAAACGCCGCAGTGATGACTGCTCGACAGATCGGCTGCAAAACAATCGGTTTAACCGGCTCAACGGGGAAAAAAATCGCTTCACTTTGCGATAAAAGTATTCTGGTCCCCACGACTCGAACCGCGAGAATTCAAGAAGCTCATATTGTAATCGGACACATTTGGTGTGAAATAATTGACGGAAAATTCCAACAGTAATTTTTCCTAAAAAATTTAGAACAAAATATTTACAAGTATGAAAACTTTAGAAAATTTCAGAAATATAAATGTTTTGGTCATTGGAGACGTAATGCTTGATCGCTATTGGTGGGGAAGTGTCGAGCGAATTTCACCCGAAGCTCCGGTTCCGATAATAAACTTAAATAAAACCACACTGGCTGCCGGCGGTGCCGCAAACGTCGCAGCAAACGTCGCAGGTTTAGGCGCTAATCCGTTTCTGGTGGGTCTGATCGGTTCAGACACTGAAGCTAAATTATTCCGTAAGGTGTTAAAGACAAAAAACATTTCAACAGAGTATTTGTTTGAAGACACAAAAAGACCGACAACAGTAAAGACAAGAGTGTTAGGACATAATCAGCAAATCGTCAGAATTGATCAGGAAGAAAAAAAAAACATTTCCGAGCTTCAGGAAGAACAAATCTGGCAATTAATTCTGCCAATAATCGACAAAGTAGAAGTTATAATTGTTTCCGACTATGGAAAAGGTTTAATAACGGAAAATCTTGCAACGCGTCTGATAACCACCGGTATTAAGAGTAGTAAAATTGTTTTAGTAGATCCGAAAGGTACGGATTACAAAAAATATAAGGGAGCATCCATATTAACTCCGAATCGGATGGAGATTAAACAAGCTTGTAACTTGATTAATCTTGATCAATCAACAATCGAGAAGGCAGGAATAGAAATGATTGCGGAATTATCCTTGAAAAATCTTCTCGTAACACAAGGTGAAGACGGAATGACTTTATTTCAGCAAAAACAAAGCCCCCAACACCTCCCTGCACTGGCGCGAAACGTTTACGACGTAACGGGAGCCGGAGATACTGTAATTGCTACCATCGGAGTAGCCTTGGGCGGCGGGCTAGACACTTTGTCAGCCGCAAAAATCGCGAATATTGCCGCCGGTTTGATAGTTGAAAAAATTGGTACTTCTGTAATTACATGGGAAATGCTCAAAGCGGAATTAAATTAGTTTTGGAAAAAATTAGCAAATTACAAATGGCAGCCAAAATCCTTTTTATTGAAAGAAAATTACAAGATGGTATCAGCATTGAAAAGGTTTTCAGACAAATCGCAAAGAGTTTGACGAGAGAAAATTTCATTTATTCCTTCCAGCAACTACAATATTGTAATAGTGTTTTGGGAACATTAAAAAATCTTTTGTTTTTTAAATACGAGGAAAACGACATTTATCACATAACCGGACACGTTCATTACATGAGTTTAATTTTGCCTGTCGAAAATACGGTTTTAACTATTCATGATTTGGGCATTCTAAGAATAAGAAGAGGGCTTCGGCGTTTTGTTTTAAAAAAGATTCTGTTTGATTTACCGCTCAGACGGCTTAAATACATCACCACTATTTCGACATCCGTCAAAAACGAAATAATATATTATACTCAATGTGACGAAAGCAAAATACGTGTGATAGAGAATCCGCTTCAGGAACATTTTTTTTTATCCGCAAAGAAAACATTCAATTCTCAATGTCCAACGATTTTGCAAATTGGAACTACTCAAAATAAAAATTTAGAAAATCTGATAAAAGCTCTCAGTGGAATCGTGTGTCGTTTGAAAATTATTGGAAAACTGGAAGAAAACATTCTCAGTCAATTAAAAGCTTATAAAATCAATTATGAAAACGCTTGTAACCTCAATGATGAAGAAATAAAAGCGGAATATCAAAATGCGGACATAGTTGCTTTTTGTTCTTTGTATGAAGGTTTCGGATTACCTATCATTGAAGCTCAAGCGATGCGAACTCCCGTTATTACAAGTAATATCAGTCCGTTAAAGGAAGTCGCCGGCGGCGGCGCAGTATTGGTCAATCCGAATGATTTTGCGAGTATCAAAAAGGGATTAGAAAGTTTGTTAGGTAATAAAATTCTTCGCGAAAATCTTATCGAAAAGGGAATTGAAAATATAAAACGTTTTGAAGCAAAACATATCTCTCTTTCTTACGAAAAACTATACAAGGAAATTGTAAGACAAAATTCTCAAAGAATTTAAATTGGTAGGCAATGTTCGAGAAAAATACAAAAAACGCAAAGAAAAAAATTTTAATTATTGGTAATTATTATTTACCCGGTTTTAAGAGTGGCGGCAGCTTGCGAACAATTGTGAATATGGTTGAACGCTTGGGAGACGAGTTTGATTTCGAGATTATTACGCTCGATCATGATGGAGATAAAATTAGTTATAAAGATGTGAGAGTTAACGATTGGAACAAAGTCGGCAATGCCAAAGTGTATTATTTGTCCCAGAATACCGTTCTTATCTCGAAGCTACATAAACTAATTAACGAAACAAAACCGGATTCTATTTATATAAATAGTATTTTTTCAAGGCTGTCGATTTTTGTTTTGATTCTTAAAAAGTTTAAGTTAATTTCCGATATAAAAATTATCCTCGCTCCCGAAGGAGAGCTTTCCAAGGGCGCTC
>JALZOH010000032.1:10169-11793 GCA_030857305.1 Acidobacteriota bacterium | reverse complement strand
CATTATGATAAAAATATCTCGTTCCATTGATTTAACCTCGCTTTTGAAATTGATTTGGTCATCAACTATTTTAGCGGGTTTTATTTCAATGGAACATTTTTCAAAAAGAGTTGCACATTAGGTATTGTTAAGTTTGTATTAATGCTAATCCAAAACTGTACGTCGCAATGCCAATCCAAAATCTAAAATCCAAAATCCAAAATTGAAATGCCTGAGCTACCCGAAGTCGAACTGGTCACAAAATCTCTGGATAAACTTGTCGGCGGACGCAAAATTATTGCTGCCGAACTTTTGCGTGAACGGCTTGCTCCGTTTAATTCACCAGCGGAATTTGCCGAGCGTTTAAAAGATACTCGTATCAGACGTGTTTCACGGCGCGGCAAACATATTCTTTTTGATTTGGATAACGGGCAAACGCTTATCGCGCACTTGCGGATGAGCGGGCGGTTTATGCTTTTGCCGCTTGAGCGCGAAAACCCGAAATACACACACGCGGCTTTTTATTTTGAGGACGAAACACGTCTCATTTTTCAAGACCAGCGCCATTTCGGTTTGATGAAACTGGTCGAAACCATTAATCTGCACGAAGCAAAGGAACTTAAAAAACTTGCGCCTGAACCGTTTTCCAATGAATTTAATGTGAAGTATTTTCAAGCAATTTTAAAGACATCGAAGAAAAGTCTCAAAGAATTACTGCTTGACCAAACAAAAGTTACAGGGCTCGGCAATATCTACGCCTCAGAGGCGATGTTTCTAGCGCGTGTAAATCCGCAGACGCCCGCCAATAAAGTTTCAGCACAAAAAGCAAAAAACCTGCACGAGAAAATCCAAGATGTTTTAGCCGAATCAATCGCGCACGGCTCGACGTTAAACATTGACCCGGAAAACATTGACGGCAGTTATTACGGCGGCGGCTACACAAAAGGCTGGCGAGTTTATGACCAGGAAAAAAAGCCTTGCGTAACGTGCGAAACTTCAATTGAAAGATTAAAACAAGCGGGACGTTCCACCTATTTTTGTCCGAAATGTCAAAAGTAGAAACGAACAACTTGACACTTTCGCGGCAAAGCAGCTAAATTTATCTTTAATCATCGTGGTGAGTTATAGCGACTTGCGACCACGTTAAATAAACAGCTAAACAGCAAAAAAAAGATTTCTACAAAGTCTCGTGCTGTTTCGGCAGGCGAGATTTTTATTTTGGGTTGTTGAAAATATGCAACAACCCACAGCAAATTTATGAAAAACTTTAGAGAATTACTCGATGGCGACGGCGTTTTCGTTTTTGACGGCGCAATCGGCACCAGGTTTTATGACAAAGGCGTTTATATAAATCGCTCCTACGACGAATTAAATTTAACCGCGCCCGACCTCGTGCGCGAAGTTCACGCCGAATATGTCAAAGCCGGTGCAGACATTATCGAAACAAACACTTTCGGAGCAACGCGCCACCGACTTCAAGCTTATAGTCTGGAAAATCAATTGCGGGAAATTAACATCGCGGGCGCGAAATTGGCGCGGGAAGCGGCAGGCGCGAATGTTTTTGTCGCCGGCGCGGTCGGACCGCTCGATTTACGAATCGAACCGTACGGTCCAACATCTTTTAATGAAGCCCAAGAAATGTTTA
>JALZOH010000032.1:0-10159 GCA_030857305.1 Acidobacteriota bacterium | reverse complement strand
GATTTATCCGAGATTCAGCAAGCGATCCGGGCGGTCAAAGAACTATGCGATTTACCGATCGTTGCGCAGATGACGATTACCACCGACGGCAAAACCATTTTCGGCGCGGACACGGAACTTCTCGCCCAACGGCTTGAACAATATGGCGCGGACGTCATCGGATTAAACTGCGGCGTCGGTCCGACGCATATTCTGACGGCGCTTGAAAAAATGCGTTCCGTGACAACTAAAAGACTTGCCGCGCAACCAAACGCCGGATTGCCGCGCGACGTGCAGGGCAGACAATTTTATATGTGTTCGCCCGAGTATATGTCCAAATTTGCCAAGCGATTTATCAAAGCGGGCGCAACGTTTATCGGCGGTTGCTGCGGCACCACTCCGCAGCACATCAAACTTATTTCCGATTCGGTGCGCGCGGTTTCGCCGCGCATCATAAATAAAACCGCAAGACAAACTGATTCAATAAAAGTTATCGACTTAAAACCGGTTGATGTCGAAATCGTGCCGCCGGAGTTGCGCTCGAACTGGTCTCGGAAAATTGCGCGCGGTGAGTTTGTCACATCGGTTGAAGTGCTGCCTCCGAAAGGCTGCGATGCGGAGAAGACGCTCGAATCAATAAAATTATTAAAGGCACACGGCGTTGACGCGGTGAATATTCCCGACGGTCCGCGGGCGCAAACCCGTATGAGCGCGCAGGCGACGGCGATTCTCGTTGAACAAAACCTCGGCATCGAAGCGGTTTTGCATTACTGCTGCCGCGACCGAAATCTTTTGGGAATGATGTCGGATTTGCTGGGCGCGGCGGCTTTGGGGTTGCACAATCTTTTGATCATCACGGGCGACCCGCCGAAAATGGGTCCGTTTCCGGACGCGACCGCCGTTTTTGATATTGACTCGATCGGCTTGACAAATATGGTCAACAGGCTCAATCACGGACTTGATTTGGGCAACAATCCGATCGGCAAACCGACGGCATTTTCCATCGGCGTCGGCGTCAATCCGGGCGCAATAAATCTCGACGAAGAAATCCGGCGTTTTGAGTGGAAGGTCGAAGCGGGCGCCGAATACGCCATCACGCAGCCGGTTTATGACACAAAGCAACTGCGCGATTTTCTGAAGCGAATCAAACACGTTCGGATTCCGATTGTCGCCGGAATTTTCCCGCTCGTTTCGATTCGCAACGCCGAATTTATGCACAACGAAGTTCCGGGCGTAGTTATAACCACGGAAATTCTTCAAAGAATGCGCGCGGCTTCGGACAAAAGCAAGGAAGAAGCGCGCGAAGAAGGCATCAAGATTGCCCGTGAATCTCTGACCGAAGTTCAGGATTTGATCAACGGCGTACAGGTTTCCGCACCGTTCGGCAATGTGAAATACGCGCTTCAGGTTTTCGATGTGTTAGAGAAGTTCAAAATGAAAGAGGACGCGGTTGTTGTATAGATTCAGGCGCAGGCAGGCGAGAGATTTGTTCCGATTTTTTGCCGAAATATGTTAAATTATTGAACCGTGATTGATATTACTTTTTAGAAACTTGTTTGATGAGAATGAAAGAGGAAAATAATCCGAGGGCGGAAATTGACGCCATTGACGATGAACTGCTTCGATTATTAAATCAGCGAGCTGCGATTGCTTTACAGGTCGGTGAAGTAAAACGGCGTGATGATACATCTTTGTGCGACCATCATCGGGAGCGTGAAGTTTTAACCAGATTATGCCTTCAGAATTCCGGTCCGCTCAATGAGCAAAACGTAACGAGTATCTTTCAACGTATAATTGACGAATCTCTACATATTCAGCAGCGCGCTTTCCCGGTGACGGCAGCAGATGTCAAGACAGATAAGGCGCGAAGCACAAGTCTTGTTGAACAAGAGCGGACGGCATTTTTGGGAGAGCGCGGAACTTTTAGTGAAGAAGCGGTCATCGAGCTTTTGGGTGAAAATAGTGAGCGTGTGCCGCGTCCGACTTTTGAAGAACTTTTTTCGGCGATTGAGCAAGGAAATGCAGACTATATTTTAGTTCCGCTTGAAAACAGTCTGGTGGGTTCGGTTCATCGCTGCTATGATTTGCTTCTGGAAAGTTCTCTGAGCATTAAGGCAGAAATAATTTTGCCGATCTCGCATTTTTTAATCGGTTGTCGGGGAGCGTCGCTCAAATCTATCGAAACAGTCGAATCACATCCGGCTGCACTTGCGCAGTGTCAACGATTCTTTACGTCCAATCCACACATCAAACGAACAGCAGCCGACGACACCGCAGGCAGCGTGCGCCGCGTGATTCAAAGCGGAGATTTGTCGAGAGCAGCAATTGCGGGAAGACGCGCAGCCGCTATTTATGGCGGTGTGATACTACAGGAATATTTGGAAGATCACGCGGAGAACTACACTCGATTTGTCTTGCTCGCCCCAAATTCAAACATTTCCGAGCGCGGCAACAAAATTTCGCTGATCGTTAGATTGGCGCATCGTCCCGGCGCGCTCCACGACGCGCTTAGACCTTTTGTCAGGCGCGGTATTGATTTATTAAAGATTGAGAGTCGTCCGATTCAGGGGCGTCCTTGGCAGTACAATTTTTACTTTGACCTGCAAGCCCCAGCGAGCGAAAGTGAATTGCGGGGCGCGCTCGACGAGATCCGCGAACAGGCAGAAGAAGTACGCTATCTGGGACGCTATTCTTCGACGGAAATCTCAAAAGGCTAATAAACAGTCACTCCGGCTTTTCAAACAAATATGATTCTTATTCTTAAACCTAGCATCGATTCGGAAACTCCCGAATATAAACAGTTAGAAATGCATCTCGCACGCCTTCAAAATATTGAGCGCCGTGTTCATCAAGTCCGGGGCGCTGAACAGACATTAACTGAAATATATTTAATTGGTAACACGGCGGCTCTCTCTTTTGAAGAGATGAAGAATCTTCCGGGCGTTGACCACGTTGTTCGTGTGTCGGAGGAATACCGTATTCTCGGGCGGCATAAGGATGACCACAGATCCGCTTTCTTTGATTATCAAGGTGTGCGCTTCGGTCAAGATACTCTCAATATTTTTGCCGGATTGTGCGCGGTTGACTCGCCGGAAAGTGTCGAAGCGATGATGAAAGTTCTGCAGGACAACGGGCAAGTCTGCACGCGGATGGGAGCCTATAAGCCTCGCACCAGCCCGTATTCTTTTCAAGGTCACGGCAAAAATTGCCTGCCCTATGTTTTTGAGCTTGCCGGCAAATACGGAATAAAAGTCATAGCGATGGAAGTGACGCACGAATCGCATCTCGAAGAAATTAAAGAAGCCTTGAATTTGACGGGCAATCCGACCGGTGTGATGCTGCAGATCGGCACGCGCAACACCCAAAATTTTGAATTGCTCAAGAGCGTCGGGCGGCAACAGGAATTTCCGGTTCTGCTCAAACGCGGTTTCGGCATCACGCTTGACGAATCCTTAAACGCCGCTGAATATCTCGCCAGCGAAGGCAATCAAAAGGTTATCTTTGGGCTGCGCGGAATGAAGGCGAATATTGCCGACCCGCACCGCAATTTTGTCGATTTTGCACACGTCCCGGTGGTCAAAAGATTAACGCGAATGCCTGTTTGTATTGACCCGTCTCATTCGGTCGGCTCAAGAAGTAGCGGACCGGAAGGCATCCTTGACGTGATGCATGTCACCGCGCAGGGCGTAATTGCCGGCGCGAATATGATTCTTGTAGATTTTCATCCTGAACCGACAAAAGCGCTTGTTGACGGACCGCAAGCTTTACTGCTTGCTGAGCTTCCATATTTTTTGGAAGATGTGCAAATAGCTCGTCAGGCTTACGAGAAACGTCTGGCTTTGTTTCGAATTTAAATTGCCAATGAATTAACCTGACACGCTCACGCTTAAAATTATTTTATTTAAACGGTATGGGATTATTTGGACAGTTTTAATGCTCATGTAGTCCCTTATTATTCACTTATTTCCAGCAGCGATATGCCGAATAAATCACTGGACGCGAGGCGAAACAGCGATTTTTCAAAACTTAACTCATTTTAAATTACAATTTTCAATAAGAATTCATTTAACTTCAATTGTTATTTCACTTCCGCTAGTTTTCTTTGCCGCTCGAAATGCTCGCAAATTAGATTTGCCGTTTTCGAGCCGACAAACGGCGAAAGTTCTTCAACCGTCGCTTTTGCAATTCTTTCAATTGAGCCGAAGTTACGCAGAAGTTTCATCTTTCTTTTCTCGGCAACGCCTTCAATCGCCGTTAATTCAGATGTGAAATCGCGTGTTTCGCGGCGTTTGCGGTGAAATTCAATTGCCGTTTTGTGCGTTTGGTCGCGGATTTGCTGGACGAGGCGAAAGGCGGGAACGCCGTTTTCAAAATAGACGGGCTTGTCTTCGTAGCCAAAGCGCAAAAGGTGAGAGATTTCGTTGTGGCGGCGCGGCGGTTTGACGAGTCCGACAATCGTAATCGCTTCTAAATCGAGTTCGCTCATCGCTTTTGCCGCCGCCGAAATCTGTCCTTTGCCGCCGTCGATAAAAATCAGTTGCGGCAGAGGTTTTTCTTCGTTAAGAAGTCGTTTGTAACGGCGGAAAACGGCTTCGTGCATCGAAGCGTAATCGTCCGCGCCTTCGACGGTTTTAATGATAAAACGACGGAATTCGGTGCGGTTTGGTTTGCCGTTTTCAAAGACCACAATTCCCGCAACATTTTCCGAGCCGGAGATGTTTGAAATATCGAAACTCTCGATACGTGCAGGAAAATGCGGAAGTTCGAGAATTTCCTGAAGTGCCCCCAGAACTTTTTCCGAGTCGGGCTGCAGAACTCTGAATCTTTGCTCGAACGCAATTTTCGCGTTGTTTTCGACCAGTGAAATCATCTCGCGTTTTTGCCCGCGTTTCGGATCGAAAATACGCACGCGTCGTCCGCGTCGGCTCGTCAAAGCCGTTTCCAGAGTTTCGCGGTCTTCAAAATCTGCGGGCACGTGAATCTCCAGAGGGACGTAATCGGTCGAATAATACTGTGCCAGAACTTCGCCGAGAAATTCCGAAGCGTTAAATTCCACAGCGTCCAAATCTTCCCAGAAAAACTCGCGCCGCCCGACGATTTTGCCTTCGCGCATCGTGAAAAGCTGGAGCGCGAGCCGTTGCTTTTCTTGATAATAACCGAAAATATCAACGTCGAGGTCGGCGGTCATCGCCATTTTTTGCTGTTCGGCTAAAGCTAAAACGGTTTTGCGTAAATCGCGGAACTTCGCAGCGAGTTCGTAATTGCCGTTTTCGGAAAAATGCCACATTCGTCCTTCTAATTGGGCAGCAAGTTCTTTATTTTTCCCTTCGAGCAGAAGTTTGACATCGTTTGCCGCCTGTTTGTATTCGTCGGCTTTACAAAGCTCTTTGACGCACGGCGCGAGACATCTTTTCAGATGATATTCGAGGCACGGACGCGGTAACTTTCCGTCAATTTCGATGTCGCACGTGCGCATCTGAAACGTGCGATTGATTAAATCCAGAGTTTTTCGGGCAAGGCTGGCGGGCAAAAAAGGTCCATAATAACTTGCTCCGTCGCGCAGAATTTTTCTGGTGATGACAACTTTCGGAAAAGGCTCGTTTGTCATTTTCAGATGCGGATACTGTTTGTCGTCTTTGAGCAGAACGTTGTAGCGCGGCTTATGCTTTTTGATGAGATTTGATTCGAGTACAAGCGCTTCAACTTCGTTATCAACAACAATAAACTCAAAATCTGCAATGTTCTGAACCAGGCGGCGCGTTTTCGCATCGTGTCCGCGTCCCGATTGAAAATAAGAACGAACCCGATTTTTGAGATTTTTCGCCTTGCCAACGTAAATGATTTTACCATCGACGTTTTTGTGTAGATAAACGCCGGGCGCGGTCGGAAGAATTTTTAGCTTTTCGTCTAAAGTCATTCTTTAAATTTTAACCTACACAAATGAAGGTGCAAAGGCGAGAGCAGATGCCTTTGCGTTCTTTGCGCCTTTGCGGGAAACTGCTTGTGAGTTTATGAAAACCGTTTTAACCGAATCACCGATTGAAGCCGCCGAATTTATCGAGCGCGGCGGAATTGTCGCGTTTCCGACCGAAACTGTTTACGGTTTGGGAGCAAATGTTTTTGACGAACAGGCGATTGCGAAAGTCTTTGAGGCTAAGCGCCGCCCGAATGATAATCCGCTGATCGCGCACGTTGGCGAAATTGAGCAAATAAAACTTCTGGTCTCTGAAATCAGCGAAACGGCGAAAAAATTTATCGAAGCATTTTTTCCCGCGCCGCTGACTTTAGTTTTGCCGAAATCGGTAAACGTGCCGCTGATTGCAACCGCGAATCTACAAACAATCGGCGTGAGGATGCCTAAAAATAATTTTGCGTTAGAGTTTTTGAAAGCGTGTCGAACTCCGGTCGTTGCACCTTCGGCAAATCTTTCGGGCAAGCCTTCGCCAACTACGTGGCAAGCCGTCTTTGAAGATTTAGACGGGAAAATTGATTGTATTCTGCAAGGCGCTCCAACTGAAATCGGGCTTGAGTCAACGGTTTTAGACTGCACCGCAGAGACACCGCTTGTTTTACGCGCCGGCGCGGTAACGCTTGAAGAATTACAAAAAGTTGAGCCGCGAACCAAACTTTATCAATTGTTAAAAAACGAAAATCCAAAAAGTCCGGGACTAAAGCATCGCCATTATTCGCCGCGGGCGCAAGTAGTGCTTCAGAGTTCAGAGTTCAAGGTTCAAAGTTCAAAGTCCAGTGCATTTATCGGTTTGAATGAACCGAAAGTAAAATTTGATTTGGTAAAAATCTGTGCAACAGTTGATGAATATGCGCATTCGATTTTCGAGTTTTTCCGTCAATGCGACCGTGAAAAAATCGAAATTATTCATTGCGAAACGGTTAAGGAACGCGGAATTGGTTTGGCGTTGATGGACAGATTAAAACGGGCGGCGGAAAACTAATTTTTCGCGTTCACCAGAACAATCGCCAATTCACCGTTATCGCTCAGAACCTGCACACTGACCAAATCACTGCTGGTTAATTCCTTGAGATATTCAAGCGGGACAAGAACTAAGACGTTTTCTCCTTTTTGATTTTTTATTTCTTCCAAAACTTCATGGACGCCCGGGAATTTTTTTAGTTTTCCGTCCGCTTCCCTAATTAACCTTCCGGCGGCATAAAACTCCGCATTGTGTGAGATGGTGTGCAAATTTAAAACTTTTTCACCGGTAAAGCCTTGCGAATCGGCAGTTTTCATTAAATGTTTGACTGTATCGGAATTTGTATGAGAGGCAATAAAAAAATGTAGTGTGAGCCAGACGAGAGCGAACATCGCCAGCGCTGAAATCTGTACGAGTAACTTTCTTTTATAGGATTTCTGTACAAAATGCCAAACGTAAATGGCGATCAAAATCAAAGCAGCCGGCAAAGCTGGCAGAATATAACCCGGAAGTTTCGAGCCTGAAAAACTGAAAAAGATAAGCGGAACAATTATCCAACACAAAGAGAAAAGAAAAAGAGGTGAAGATGAGGAGAAGAGAGAAACTAAAAATTGACTTTGAACTTTGAACTTTGAACTTTGAACCGTCACAAAATTCCAAATCGAAGCGAGAAAAAAAGGCAGCCAGGGCAGAGTCATCAGAGGCAAAACCCAAAGGAAGAAATAAAAAGGCTGCGGATGCGAGTATTTATTTGAAGTATAGCGCGCGAAATGGTGCTGAATAAAAAACTCGTCAATGAACGTGAATCCATGCGCCAGATACATCGGCACATACCAAATTGAGGCGACGAGTAAACTCAAAATCGTTCCCCAAACTAAACTGACGATAAAAGTTCGACTCGGCAGTTTGAATGATAAAACATAATAAAAAGCAACGATTGCCAATGGGAATACGATGCCGACTAAGCCTTTAGCGAGCAGTGAGATGCCGATGAAAAAGTAAAAAGTGGTAAGTGGTAAGTGGTAAGTGGTAAGTGATTTATTTTTAGATTGGTCGAAGATGAAAAAAGCGACTAAACTTGCCGTTAACGGAAAAGTTAGGATAATATCGAAACTCGCCCCGCGCGAAAAGACGATTAAGCCGATTGACGAAGCCGCTATTAAGGCTAACCAATTGGCGAAATCATTTTTCGTAAAGGAGATGGAGTTTTCAGAAAAGGTTTTTTTATTTTTAATCTCTCCGTTTTTCTTTGTACCTTCAGCGGCTAAACTTCTTCCCAAAATCCAAAGACTGAAAACTGTCAAAAGCCCGAAAACCGCCGAGCCGAATCGAGCCGAAAATTCCGAAACGCCGAAAATTTTATAACCGATGATTTGCAGCCAGTAAAGCAGTGCGGGTTTTTCAAACCAATTCGCGCCGCCGAGCGTCGGCGTAACCCAATCGCCGTGTTCAAACATTTCACGCGCCACTTGCGCGTAACGCGGTTCGTCGGGTCCGACGAGCGGAATCGAAAGACCGGAAAAATAAAGGGTGACAGCCGCCATCGCCAAAAAAATCCACATTAATCGGTCGGTTTTTGGTCTTTGGTTTTTGGTCTTTGTTATTTCTTGCATCTTAACGGAAAATGTTAAGTATTGCTGAAAAATAATTTACATTCAAATTATGGAAACAATCCAAAATCCAGAATCCAAAATCCAAAACTTAAAGACGGCGGTGATTGGCGTTGGAAGTCTGGGACGACATCACGCCCGAAATTACGCTGAGATTGCCGCAACAGGACAAACCAAATTTGTCGGCGTGTGCGACGCAAACGAGGAAAATGCGCGAGCAATTGCCAGCCAAAATGATTGTGATTATTTTACTGATTGGGGAGAGTTGATTGATAAGATTGACGCCGTTTCAATCGTTACTCCAACCGAAACTCACTGCGAAATAGCCTGCGCGTTTTTGGAAAAAGGCGTTCACGTTCTCGTTGAAAAACCAATTGCACTTTCCCTTGCCGAAGCGGATAAGATGATTGAAGCGGCTAAAAAATCAGGCGCAAAATTGATGGTCGGTCATCTCGAACGTTACAACCCAGCGATGGTTGCGCTTCGTCCGCACATTACCAAACCGCTTTATTTCGAAATTCACCGCGTTTCGCCTTTTCCGAATCGTTCGCTCGATGTTGATGTTGTGTTGGACGTAATGATTCACGACCTCGATGCGATTCAGTGGCTCGTCGGCGAAAACGTGAAAGTTTCCGAAATCCGCGCTGTTGGAATTCCCGTAATTAGCGATAAGGTTGACGCGGCAAACGCGCGAATTGAATTTGAAAACGGCACGGTTGCCAACATTACCGCGTCGAGAATCGGCACGGAAAAAATTCGCAAAACGCGCTTTTATCAAACAAACAGTTACGTTGTGCTTGATTACGGAAGCAAGTTTGCTTCCGTGACATCGCTCGCGCCGAACGCGATTCATCCGCTTTTGGGAATAAATATCAACCGTTTGGAAATCGAGGATGTCGAGCCGTTGCGGGGGGAAATCGAAGCGTTTTTAGACTGCATTATAAACGATAAAATGCCCCCGATAACCGGCGCGGATGGGCGATGCGCTCTTTATTTGGCGTTGGGCGTGTTGGCGAAAATTGAAAGTCACGCGGCGCGGGTCTTTCCGGTAAATTAAAAACCGAGCTTTTCCTTCAAATCGCGCACGCGGTCGCGGGCGACCGTCAGTTGAGTTCGTTTACCGCCCCTGATTTTTACCATCAAACGCCCGCCGAACCACGAGTTTATTTCTTCGACGAAATCAAGATTCAAAAGTGTCGCACGGTGAATGCGGACGAATTTCTGCGGATTTAATTCGCGTTCGAGTTCGGAAATCGTGCGGTCAACGATAAAATTTCCGCTCGCCGTCGCCGCGAAAGTTAATTTATCTTCGGCATAAAAATGTGTGATTTGCGCGAGTTCGACGAATCTGATTTTTTCACCGAGTTTGGAAGCGATTCGAGTTGGAAAATCTTTTTTCGCCGTTGCCCAGGAATCCGCCATTTGCCGAATCGCAGCTTGCAAATCGGGTGCGGGCTGATCAGTCGCCAAAAATCTTTCCAATTTTCCCAAAGCGCGTTCGAGTTTTTCCGGCTCAATCGGTTTGAGCAAATAATCAATCGAATGGACTTCAAACGCCTGCAAAGCGTATTGGTCGTAAGCCGTGGCGAACACGACGAGCGGCTGCCAATCGAGTTTGGCGAGCAGCTCAAAACCATT
>JALZOH010000346.1 GCA_030857305.1 Acidobacteriota bacterium | reverse complement strand
ATAGCGCGTTCCGAGATCGACAACTTCATCGCGTAATTCCTTTTGCTCGCCGTTACTGCGAATCTGCTCGACCAGCCAACCGACGCGGCGCGTTGCCCAGAGGCGCGGCAGAAAATCATTTTTTTCAGCGCGCATCGGAAAATCAAGGTTTGTGTATTTAAACATGCGAGATTCCTTCCCTGATTTTCCTTGCAACTCGAGCGTCACATTTTCAATATCGCTAGCGTTTTTGTAACGACCGATTATTGTTAATTGGGTTCCTTTAAAAATGTCGGTCATTTTTCGCGGATATAACAATTCCGTCTGGACGCCGCCGAAATTAAGTTCCAAGTTGGTTAGAACAGGAGAGTTTACTTTTGTAAAAAAGTTAGAAACCTTTACTTCCAAATTTTCCTTCGGTTCGATATAGGTCGCCTCGCCGGAATTTTCCGCCGCCAGTTTATCGAGCAGCGAAGTGTTCACGTCGTAACCAACACCAAACGTGAACAGACGCAGATTTTCAACTTTGATGTCTTTAGCGTTATTGATAATTTTTTCAACGTTTGATTCGCCCACCGTTGGCAAACCATCTGTCATAAAAACAAGCAGTTTCGGGCGGTCTGTTGAATCGAATTGCCTCAGCGCGGCGCGCAGCGAATCGTTAATGTTAGTTCCGCCACTCGGCGTTAATTTGTTGACGAAATCTTCCCCGCGTTTTCTGCCCACAGCATTGGCGGGAATCAAGCCGTTTTCCATCAGATGTTCTTCGCCCGCGAAACTTATGACGTTAAAACGGTCACCATCGCGCAGATTTCTCACGCCGAAAAGCAGCGCCGAACGAGCTTTTTCCATTTTTCCTTCATCCGACATCGAGCCTGACGTATCGAGCACAAAAACAATGTCTTTATTAACCAATTCGCGCTCGCTGATGTTATCTTTCGGTGAAAGCTGCAACAGAAAATAGCCGTCTTTGCCGGCTTCGCGGTAAGTCAAAAGGGACATTCCAAAATCGTTATTTGATAAACCGTAGAAAAGTTGAAAATCGTTGTCGTTGGCGTTTGTTTCAAATGAAACGCTCGCGCCGGTTTCGCTTTTGTTTTTGACGTCAATTTGATGCGACGGCGAATAAATGTTACGCAACGTTTGTTTCCCGACAATCTCGATTTTGCCTGAGATTGTTCCAAATTTTTGCGGGACGCTTGGTCTTCCGATTCGCCTTTCTTCGTCTCTCGAAAATGAAACGGGAATGGGGCGCGACCACACGTTTCTGCCTGTTCCGAGCGGGTAACGGTAGGCAACCGTTCCCGATTCGGCTTTGAGAACTTCCGAATAAGTAAGTTCGAGTTTCTTATCGGAATTCGGCGGAATCGGAAAAATCGAAGCTTGAAACAAATCCTTGCCCGCGTATTCAAGCAGCCCCGGGTCTTTCTGCCGTCGCACGATGCTGTCGTAAATTCTGCGCGCTTCTTCGCGCGAGCGAACTTCCCCAACTAGTTTTTTACCGTTTTCCCAAATTGCAAATTCAATAATCGAAGCCGTTTCAGGTATCGGAAAAAAATAAGTTCCTTCGAGCGTGTAAGGCGTGTCGTTGCGAAAAACCTGCTCAACGTGGGTCGTCGCCACTTGTCCGATAATTTTTGTATCGAGCTCGATTGATTTGACAGGAAGCGCATTGGGAATCGGAACGGGACGCGGGCGCGGAATTGGACGGCATGGACGAATATCACAGACAATCGGCACAATCACGCCCTGCGCGTTGGATAAACTAATGTTTAGTAAACCGATAATTACAAAGCAAAAAAAACTTGTAGTATTCTTAAGTCTCATCATTTTCTCCTCTTTTGACGGTTTCTCAGCGCGGGTTTTTCAACTTGACGCTTGGTTTGATAACTTAGTGAACGAAACAAGTTGCTTCTGCTTGCACGTTTATTCATAAAAATCTGCACCAGATAAAAAAAAATATCTAATATTGTTAGTTTTCCGTCTATAATTAAAGTTTCCTGAAGATTTTTCAATGGAGTTGAAACTATGTATCGAATTAGCATCATCTTGTTCATTCTATTATTTACCGATTTTACTATTCAAGCTCAAACAACTTCAAAAAAGCCTGTGAAACAATGCAATCCGAGTCTGGTGCGGCAACTCGTCGAGCAGCAAGCAATAGAAAGCAAATCAATGGCGAACACCGACAAACGAATTAAAGTTTTAATCAGAGTCGCTGATTTTCTTTGGGTCACGGATGAAGAAACCGCGCGCCGGTATTTTGCCGAAGCGTTTCAAGTGGCGCGTGAAAAATCGCGTGAAAAGTATGTTGAAAAATCATCGGGCAGCCCGTTTCTAGGCGTTGAAAAACCCAATTATCCATTCGAGGTGATTCGCGCTGTGGCAAAACGCGATGCGGAATGGACAAAAAAACTAACTGAAACTGCGCTCAAAGATTCCGAAGAAATTATCAAGCAAGAAAAAGAAAAAGCTGATTCAGTTGCGCGAGACCCGAATATTAGTGAAATAACCGGCTTGGCGATTTCGCTTGCCGAACAAAATCCCGCGGCGGCGCTTTATTTCGCCAGGCGGGCGATGCGTGCTCCTTTACAAGGCAACTGGTTTTACGCGCTTTACCAGATTGCCGGGAAAAACCGACAGCTCGCCGATCAAATTTATGCGGAACTCATTAATACTTATACAAACGCGGAAGTTTCCCGTCTGTTGTATCTTTCCGCTTATCCTTTTGCGAGAGAAAGAATAATGGGCGTCGAAAAGTATCAGATGGGCGCATGGATGCCGGAAAATTTCACGCCGAACGTTAATTTACAGAAACAGTTCTTAAATGTATTTTTGCGCCGCGTAATGACGCTGACACCTGAATCTGCCAGCTTAAAAATAAATTCAAATAGTCCGCAGACGGCTTTTGCGGTGATGGCGCTTAATGAAATTGAACCGATGGTTGCGCAGCAATTTCCCGAATTCGCCGAACCTTTTCAAAAAGCTAAAGCCACAGCTCAAGCGCTCGCTTCACCCGAAGTGCAGGAAATTATTAAAAATAGGGAAGATTCACAAAAGAGCTTCAGTCGAACCTTTGCCGAAAGAATGGAAGACCTTGAAAAAGCGGACGAAGAAGGCAAACTGACCGATATGCAAGTTGTAAATCTGGTGACCAATGCAAAAAAAGAAGGAGATTTCGAAATAGCGGAAACCTGGCTCGACAAAATTCGAGATGAAAAAGTTCGTGAAACCACGACGAATTATTTCTACTTTTCGCGTTCCAAATTAGCGACCAAAGAAAATCGTTTTGAAGATGCGCGAAAACACGCGGAAAAGGTTTCAAAGATTGAACATCGCGCCGTTTTATATTTTGACGTTGCCGAAGCTCGTTTGAAAGAACCGACGACTAGGCTCAACTCGCTCGACACGCTTTTTGAAGTTTACCAGATGGCGCAGAAAGCGCCTGAAACCGTCGAGAAGGCGCAGGTTCTGCTCGGCTTGGCTTATATGTATGAAAAAATTGACCATTCAAACGCGCTCGATTCGCTTTCAAACTCGATAAAAACCGCCAACAAATTAGAAAATCCGGATCTTTTCACAAGTTTTATGTCGCACCA
>JALZOH010000345.1 GCA_030857305.1 Acidobacteriota bacterium | reverse complement strand
AAGAGCGGTGGAGCAGTCATGGGAATTACTCCTCGTAATGCTGAAGATGCTGATTATTTTGAGAATGAATGGAAAAACAACAACGGTCAACATATCTACCGTTAAATCTTTTTAATAGTCATATCGTCAACGATAAAATAAAAACTCTGCTTCAAGTAAGCAGAGTTTTTATTTTGTTCCGTTTAAATTAAAATTTTAATTTAAACCCGCCTTGTAGCAACCTTGGGCTGCTCGGCAAAATTCCCCGTGAACGGTCAACAATAAATGTCTTGTTAAAAATATTTTTGGCTGTGATAAAAATGGTGGCTTTCAATTTTTCAATTCGGTAATTAGCGGTTGTGTTCCAATAAATTTGTGATTTAATTGCACCGTTTTGACCATTCGTACTTGAATTTATGCTATTCAAATCATCTGAAAATTGTTTGCTGATAAAGTTGTTTTCCAAAAAGGCATCAAAGTTTCGAAATGAATAACCGATAGAAGTTGTCAGCAAATTTTTCGGCGCATACGGCAGACGGTTTCCGGTTACAGATGTGTTTGTAAAACCTGATATCGAGCTAAAACGATTTCCCCGAAACTCGGCTATTCCCAAATATGTATAAGCGGTTCGGAAATAAATGTTGTAATCTGTCGTGAATAATTTCGCTGAATCTATTTGCCCTGAAAATTCCAAGCCTTGATGGAGAGTTTTTCCTCCGTTGGTAATTCCGGCTCCAATTCCACCTGCCACCGAAGCAGGTACAATTTGATTTTCGTAATCGGTGCGAAAAAATGTGCCTTCAAGCGAAAGCGCGCTGAAGAGACGAGTTCGCGCACCGATTTCATAATTCCAGCTGAGTTCGGATTTCAAATCTACCACGCCGCCATTATTTGAAATTATATCGGCGGTGGTCGGCGGCGCGAATCCGCGATGAACTCCGGCAAAAAAGGTTGTATTTCTAAAAGCATTAAAAGTCATACCGAAACCCGGAATTACCTGTGTTAATTCAGTTTCACCAATTGTATTATTAAGACGATTAATGCGTTTGAACTTGATATTTTCAATTCGCACGCCGGGTGTGAATGAAAAATCCTTCCAAACAAAACGGTTTTGGATGAAACCCGAAACGGCGAAGTTTCGGCGCACATTACTTTCGACCAAAACACCGTCGCGAGAGTTCGGCAAATCACCGTTTTTTTGCCGGCGGTCTTGGTTTTCGTGATGAACCCGAAAGCCAATGTCCAAATTATTGCGGACTTCTCCAAAATCAAACTGCATATTGAAACGCGGTTCGATGCCGTAGATTCGATAGTCACGAAGCCGCCCCTGGTTGCCGCAAGTCGTTAATAAATCCTGCATCCCTCGGCAATCCGGATCATTTCCCCGACGATTCGGTCGCTCACCTGAATTAGAAGACTGCCGCCACCAATCCCGCGAGAAATAAGAAGTGTAGGCGTTAGTGTTTAAGCTGGCTTTCGATGTGAAGACAACCGTGTGCGAAACTGACAAACCTTCTCTGAAAAGATTAAGCGAGTCATGAAGAAAAGGATTTTGACGAGGATTTGCCGCGTATTCAGCTTCTGTCAAACCTGAGTAGGTGAGCTGAGAATCCTCGTTATAATGACTGTATTTGAAAATTAATATATTTTTATCGTTGATTGGCTGGACAACTTTTGAGCTAAAATCATTTAATCCTGAACGAACATTGTCCCGCGCTCCGGCACCTTGCTTGCGCGTTAAATTCAGAAGGAGTCCCGTTTTGCCAAATGTTCCGCCGAAACCGGCGTTGCCGTTGAAATAATTGCGATTGCCGCCCAGAAGCTTAAGTGAGAAACTTGGTTTTTCCGGTGGATTTGGGGTGATGTAATTGACAACGCCTGCCACCGTCACCGGACCGTATTCGATTTGTCCGGCGCCCTTTAAAACTTCAACCGATTCGAAGCGTTCAATCGGAGGGTGATAATACGAAGCGTTGTCTCCATATGGCGCGTAAGCCAGCGGAATCCCGTCTTCAAGCAGTAAAATTTTGGTTGAACGAGTCGGATTTGTACCGCGAATTCCAATGTTAGGGCGAAGCCCAAAACCCTCTTCGTCGCGGATGTTTACGCCTGCAACTTTCCGCAAGGCTTCCGAGAAATTAAAAACCCGCGCATTTTCCAGCGTTTCTTTATCAATCTTTTCTATTGAACCTGCTGTTCTTTCGAGTGCTTCAGGCGTCCCCGCCAAATAGCTAGAAGTTACCGAAACATATTCGGCAAGTGATTCGGGCTGCAAAATTATTTCAAACGAGTTTGCTTGACTGACATTTGCGCTTTGCGTCTGTTTAGCAAAATTGTGTGCCGAGACTGTTATTTGATATAAACCTTTCGTCACATTTATAAACTCGAATTCTCCGTGTTCATTAGTGGTCGTATTTTGTTCAAACAGTATTTCCCGTTGTTCAAATTTTACATTTGCGCCCGCAACTGTACCGCCGTGGATGTCTTTTACGCTTCCCCGCACCTGTATTTTATTCGACTGTGCATTCACACCTGTTACCGCGTAGCAAGTTAATACACCTAAAACTACCCATATCCAAAATTTTTTATTTAACATTTCAAAACTACTCATCCAATCGGTTTTTTATTATTTAGTTATTTGATTACTATAATTTTTTATATTGAAATTGAAAATCGTTTTCAATTAAAAGTTAATTTAGCATTTTATAATTGTCAAATTTGAGTTTTATTTTTTCACTCTCTACAAAGAATCTGCGCCGCAAGTAGAGGAATAGTTAGTTCGTGATGACCTGTGATAGAAAAGCCGCGTCCAGCATTATTTGCCGTTGGGCGGCGAACAACGTTCGTGTTTGGTCGATAGCTCTGGATAAAATCAAAATTTGCGGTGGTAAAATCTTCAAGCGGAAAATCCAGATTTCGAACGACTGTGACGGCTTTCAAAAAAATTTCAGGCAAAATTACAGCCGAGCCGATGTTCAAGTAAACTCCACCGCCGTTTAATGATTTAATGATCGCGCAGAATAATTTGAAATCAGTGTGCGATGTTGCGCCGAGAGCCGCGCCGTCGCAAGAAGAATGGAAATGCCCGATGTCCGCGCCGATTGCAAGATGCGCGGTAAAAGGGATTTTATTTTTGTAACTTTGGCAGATCAGTGAAACTTCTTCATTCGGTGGATTTTGCGCAATGAGTTCCCTGCCCATCGCTTCGCCCAAACCGATTTCGTCCTTCAAACCGTTTTTTGCGGCGGCGTTTAAAATCTCGCCTGTTTCCCGTGCAGCACCGAAATCGCCTTTTCCTAAACTTGTGTCAACGTCTTCGGAAGTAAAACCGACCAGGGCAATTTCGGTATCGTGAACCAGAACCGCACCGTTTGACGCGATAGCGGAAACAAATCCGTGCCTCATCAAATCAATAAGCACCGGCGCGAGCCCTGTTTTAATAACGTGCCCACCGATTCCCCAGATGATTGGCTTACCTGAATCTCTGGCGCGACGAATTTGTTTAGCAATTTCTTTGAGCGATTCGGCAGCGAGAATTTTCGGTAGTTTCTTGAGAAAATTTTTGAGCGAATCAATTTCAGTTACAGGTTCGGCAAAGTCTTTAA
>JALZOH010000344.1 GCA_030857305.1 Acidobacteriota bacterium | reverse complement strand
ATTTGTATTAGGCTTGGCTTTGATGACAGTTTTGCAGGCATCAGCCCAAACAAATGGTAACGCTGGAAATGTGACTGTCAGAACAGAAGCTACCAGCACACCTAGACCCCAGGCAACAAGTACAACCAGAACTGAAACTACCAGAACGGTTGAGCGCGAAACGAGTTTTCCCTGGGGATTACTGGGATTACTCGGTTTAGCCGGCTTGATTCCACAGAAACGTAAAACTGTAGAAGTTGAAGAGTTTCGGGATACACGCCAAGTCAAATCTGCTCCTGACAATCAAAATGTGGTTGACAATCAAACCACTACCGACAATCGAACCACCGATAATCAAACTAATCGGTAAGTAAGCAAAAAGTAGACTGGATTTTATACGGTGAGAATTACTTAATTCTCACCGTATAAAATCCACAGTAAAAGTATTTAAGAGGAAAAATGGCAGGAAAATTTGAATTAACAAAATCAACAGGCGACCGGTATCATTTCAACTTAAAAGCTGACAATGGTGAAATCATCTTTTCAAGTGAGATGTATAACTCAAAAAGCGCGGCTGAAAAAGGAATTGAGTCAGTCAAGCGAAATGCGGGCGACGAAAAGAGTTATGAACGTCGAACTAATGTGAACAGTCAACCGTTTTTCGTATTAAAATCCGGTAATGCTGAAGAAATTGGTATGAGCGAGACGTATTCATCCGATTCCGCAATGGAAAATGGTATTAAATCACTGATGAAAAACGCTCCTGATGCTTCAATATCTGATTTAGCTCAATAATCGTTAAAGTAACTATTGTGCAAGATATTGTTCGAGAACGGGCTGTAGTTTATCAAAATCAAGTGGTTTATTGATAAGGTCGTCACAGCCCGCTTCCATAGCTTTTCTGTAAAAGGAATTACCATAAGCAGTAACCGCAATAATCGGTAATTTGCCGCCGCCCTCCACTTTTCTAATCATTCGTGTAGCAGTTAATCCGTCCATCGTCGGAAGCGATAAATCCATTAAAATCAAGTCGGGGAATTGTTTTTTGACGCTATCGACAGCCTCTTGCCCGTCTGCCGCTTCGCGAACAATGTAACCGCAGTTTTCCAACAAAAATTTCATTAAATCACGGGTATCAACATAATCTTCGACGATCAGAATTATTTTTGACATAACACAACCCAAAGGCTAAAAATCAAAGCTAATACATAACATACAAAATTGAGACGTAAATTTCAACGTATTTATTGTCAACAAAACTTTTAGAAAAACAAATCGGTGAATAATCTTTAGCAGCGGCTGACGAATTTATTATCTTTTACCCAAAATCGCCAGGGTTTTTCGACAAATTCTTCAGCATAATCAATCCCGATGCGTTTTCCGCAATTAATGTCATTGACGGAAAATGCTTTTCCGTTTTCTAGCCAGATACGTCCTCCAAGCAAACTTTCATTATTAAAAGTTTTGTCAACACCGAGGGCGATACAGAGCTTTCCAGGACCGGAGGTTAAATTTTTATCAGGCATTTTTGAAGTTGTGTTCTTACGTTTGGCATTGCGATTCGCGCGCATCGTTTCGATGTTCTCGATTGGTTCAATCGCGCGAATCAAAATCGCGTGCGGCGTATTGACTGCGCCGACCACAATATTAAATTGAAAATACATTCCATAAATAAAAAAAATGTAAACAGTTCCGCCGACCGCAAACATCGTTTCGGTTCGTTTTGTGCGCCGATTTCCGAAGGAATGCGCGGCTTTATCAATCGCGCCGAGATAAGCTTCGGTTTCGACAATCATTCCGGCGACTCTTTCGCCTTTTTCGTTCGGCACGACCAGAAGTTTGCCGAGTAAATCCCGGGCAATCTGCAAAGTGTCTGCGCGAGTGTAAAATTCGCGTGGAAGTTTGTCCATAATGAAAAGTTGAAAAATGGCAAAACAGAACATTGTCAGCAGAACTTTATTTTCCAATCGGTATTTTCATTACTCGCTGTAATCGGGTGGGTAATAAATAAGCTCAACTACATTTCCGCCAACGCCTTTTGTATAAAAAGATACTGTTCTATCGCGATGTTCCTTTAATGGACGACTTTCGTTTGCGGCGGCAGCCTTTAATTCTTCGAGCGTATCTATTTTCATTCCGATATGTTCGGGATGTTTTGAATTCGGCGGCAGAAGCGCGATACCGAATCCGCGCGCATCACGCATCATTGCCCAATCTTCATAGAGCGATTCAACCGTAAAACCCAAACGTCGATATTCTTCGACATCTCTCGTCAAATCGTCGGTCTTTATTGCTAAATGATCAACGGTTCCCGCAAAGCGCAAATCTTTTTTATTTTCCATAATAAACTCCGTATTGATAAAGATTTTAACAATATAATAAGCCTATTTAAACATCGCGACTTACTTTCCATCAATAAAAATGAAAAAGGACAATGCTTGCAAGAAACATCGTCCTTTATAGATTTATTAAAACTGAAACTTAATTTTTCTTCCGGGCTGCCGATTTGGCAGTTTTTTGCGGCGCAACACTTTGTTCATTCTTGAGTGTTTCGATTATACCTTTCGCTTCGTTCTTATATTTGTGTGTTTCAGGAGCTAAATCGTAAAATTTTTGCAGATAATTAGCTGCTTGTTGAAATTTAGCTTTATCGCTGTTGATATAACCAATATTGACAAGGCTGAGTCCGGCGCCTGCCAACGCTTCAACATTGTCCGGTGTTTGAGCCAAAACTTTTTCAAATTCAGCTATTGCCAAGTCAAATTCTTGAGAATCCTGCAAGGCTTCAGCAAGCGCTAACTGAGCATCGGATTTCTTTTTGGCATCGGTTTCAGCCGCAATATACTCTGTAAAAGCAACCAGTGTTTCTTTACCTTTCGAGCGGTCAGCGCCTGTTTTAGTCATCAGGCGATAGGCTTCTTTTCGATTAATAAGAGATTGAAATTTATTTGCGTCATAATTTTTTTGGACTGCTGCATCCGACGCAGTCGCACCTTTCAGAAGCGTAATTGATTTGTCGGAAGCGGCGATTGCCTCTGCAAAATCTTTCTTGACCGATTCGAGCGCGGCAAGTTTAGCCGTAGCATCCGTATTTTTTACGGCTAGGTTATAGTTGGCTGTTGCCCGATTTATTAAAACCGAAGATTTGTTATTAAGCAAAACAGGAGCGGTGCCTGCAAAATCAGGATCGGCATTATATCCCTCATCAAATTTGGAAATGGCTAAATCGTAATTTTTTGCTTCAAACGCCTTACTGCCTTCTTCTAAAGAAGTTTTAATAATAGAGGTAGATTGCTCAATTTTTTTATTTTTGGATGTCACATCGGCAACTTGTTTTTCATATTCAGCTTGTGCCTTCTTTTGGTCGGCGGTCAATTCGGCAGGCTTACCTGCGGGTGAAGCGACTGGAGCTTGAGTGGTGGCTTGTCTAACTTCTTCTTCGGTAAAGCGTTTGCCATCGCCTTCATTAACAGTAATTGCGATATTTTCCGCACCGGCTTTTACACCTGCGCGAAAGTCGGGTTGAACGCCTTGTGCGCTGACCGATATTATCAAATTTGCGCCAAGCGGTAATCCTGCAAAACTAAAATTTCCTTTTTTGTCCGTT
>JALZOH010000343.1 GCA_030857305.1 Acidobacteriota bacterium | reverse complement strand
CCGCCTTTGATGGCTTCTTCAATCACTTTTGGGTCGCTGACGCCGTTGTATTTTCCGCTCAAATCGTAAAACTTGTCTTTGAAATCGATTCCGCTCGTCAGCCAGCCGAACGGCGGCATAATAATTCCTTCGACGAGCGTTGTGACGATTTTGCTGAACGCCGCGCCGACGACCACGCCGATTGCCAAATCAAGCACGTTTCGACGGCTGATAAATTCTTTATAATCCTTCCACATAATTTTGCTTTATTCTACAAAACGAAAATATGAAAGTCTAAAATGTTTTTAAATAAAAAAAGGCTGCGAAACAAAGATTGAAAGAAACACCTATATTTCACAGCCGACAAATTTACTAAATTTTTACGCAGGCAGCAAGCCTTTCAATTCCTTGACAATTCGCTGCACGTCTTCCTGGTCTTCGAGCGCGAACATAAAAAATTCGTAACCGGTTTTGAGACAAATAACGCCGTTGCCGAAAAACCACACGCCTTCGAGCAGCGGATTTCCGCCCAAAAGCCAGTCAATTGGTGCGCCGGTAATTGTTTTCGGATTAAAAATATTAGTCATCATCACCGCGCCTGAAGCAAAACTATACGCGCCCAGAAGCGGCGCGCCAACATATTTTGCGATGTCGCGCTCGAATTGAATTTTTTCGGCTTCGGCTTGTGACAGTTCGCCTTTCTTGATGAGTTCGTCTTGGTTTTTGAGGTAGCTTTGGAATTGCTCGCTCGCCTTCTGCACAGACCACGCGGGTAAAGCCGAATTGAAAAGCCAGTGCGAACTTATGCCCGTCACAACCACGCCGAGTCCCGCGCCAACCGCCATCGAAACACCGGTCGTCGCGGCTTGCAGAGGATTTTCCGAAATCCATCCGGAAGTTTTCTGAACGGTTTTAATCGCCGAATCTATTGTGCGCGTCCAGCTTGCGCCCAGGCTAAATGCTTTTGAAACACGATTAGCGGTTGTCCCGAAAGAATCGCGCGCTTCTTCAAAAACTTCGTTTGCCTTGATGCTGGCGACATCAAAAACTTCGCCTGCTTTTTGCCCGACCGTTCTTAAAACACTTTCGGCTTCGACGGCGGATTTGCTGAAAACATCGGCGGCTTTCTCGCCCGCGTCTTCAGCCGCATGGCGAATCGGTTCACTCGCATTCCAAGCCTTCTTCGCTCCTTCTTCAGCATTTTTGAATGTATCTTCAGCAACTTTATAGGCTTGTTTGCCGACTTCGGATTTTTCGGCTTCGGTTTTAATTTTTTTCGCGCTTTCCTTGAAAGTCTCCGCGCCTTTCTGGGCTGTTTCCTTGAGCGTCTTTGCGCTTTCTTCAATTTTTTCCTTCAACCCGATTTGTTTGTCAAAATCTTCAAAGCGGTCTTTCGCTTCGCGCTGCCATTTCTCAAATTTTTCTTTATAATCTGCCATTGTTTATTCCTTTGTTAAAAAACTTACTTTGAAATACGCTTTTATCAAATACTTTGTTCGGCTTTAATGCAAAAAGAGCATCTATATTTTGTATAATTACACTATTGAGCTGAACAATCAACCGTTTTAAAAATCTTTTGGCTCAATGGTTTTTTTATTATTCAACTTTTTTCCGTGATGTGTTAATCTGTGAATTCTCTAAAGCTATGCAAGAAGTAAAATGCCCAAACTGTGGTCGGCAGACTGAATATCACGGCAATGAATTTCGTCCGTTTTGTTCCGAGCGTTGTAAATTGATTGACTTTGGCGAATGGGCTGATGGCAAATACGCTCTGCCGTCGCAGACTTCGACCCTCAGCGAAGAAGATATAAGAGAAATTGAAAAAGGTTTGGCGGAAAAAGAAGAAATTGATTGAGATATGGAAACAGCAGCAATAAGTTTTGTAGTTTTCTTGGTTGCGGTCGCGGCAGTTACATTTTTCGTCTTAAAAAAGGCGATCAAAATGGCGGTTCGAGCGATAATTGTGGCGCTCATTCTACTGATTGCCGTTGTCGGCGGCGTATCTTTATGGATGTTCGGTTCGGATAAAACTGCTGAAAAGCCGCCCGCTAACGTCAAAAAGACACGTTAATTTTTATCAATGCTGCAGCGACTCAAATGCTTTTTTGCCCGCTATACAAACCTTTCGGGCAATGTTTTCGCCCTCAGCCTCGTCAGTCTCCTCAACGATACTTCAAGCGATATAATTTATCCGCTTCTTCCCGCTTTTCTTGCCTTAACGCTCGGCGCATCGCCGTTTGCGATCGGTCTGATTGAAGGTTTCGCCGAATCAGTTGCCGCTTTTCTTAAACTTTTTTCCGGTTATCTAAGCGACCGTTTTGACCGTCGAAAGTTTCCGGTTTTCTTCGGTTATGCGTTGGCGAGTTTGGCGCGCCCGATGCTGGCGTTCGTCGGAAGTTGGCAGCAGGTTTTGGCGGTGCGCGTGACCGACCGCGTGGGTAAAGGAATTCGCGGCGCGCCGCGTGATGCGATAATTGCCGAGAGCGTCCCGGAAAATAAACGCGGACTTGCCTTCGGATTTAACCGCGCTGCCGACCATCTCGGCGCGGTCATCGGTCCGGTGGTAGCTTTTATCCTGCTTTCTTTTTTCGCCGACAATCCGCAGAATCCGACCGCGCAAGATTATCGTCAAGTTTTTCTCTACGCTTCGATTCCAGTAGTTATTGGCTTATTTGTCATCGTTTTTTTTGTCAAAGAAAATCCGAGAGAGATTCCTTCTAACGATGTCCTCGCGCCGAAAATCAAACTTTCACTAAAGGAATTTGACGGTAATTTCAAACGTTTTTTAATAGTTGTGGCGCTCTTCACTCTTTCGAATTCGACCGACGCTTTTCTGCTTCTCCGCGCCGAGCAGACAGGCATTTCGGTTGCCGTACTGCCGCTGTTGTGGATGGCTCTGCATTTAAGCAAAGTCGTCAGTTCGTTAATCTTTGGCGATTTGTCTGATAAAGTCGGGCGCAAAACCTTGATTTTTTCCGGTTGGATTGTCTATGCGCTCGTTTATGCCGGCTTCGCCTTTGTCAGCGCGGCGTGGCAAACCTGGGCTTTATTTTTGATTTACGGCGTTTACTTCGGCTTGACTGAAGGCGTGGAAAAAGCTCTCGTTGCCGATTTAGTTCCGCCGAAAAAACGCGGCACAGCTTTCGGATTTTATAATTTAGCTTTTAGCATCACGGTTTTTCCTGCTTCGATTATTTTCGGCGCGATTTGGACAACGTTCGGCGCAGAAGCCGCATTTTTATTCAGCGCGTTTATTTCCATGTGCGCCGCTATTTTTCTTTTGACAATCCAAACAAAACAAAAATCAACCGTTTAATTTGCAAAACTCACGCGGCTTTTTCAAAAACTTTTTCTCTGATTTCGCGTTCGATGTTGGTAATGGTTGGACCGTCTAAAAATTTATCGCCGCAACTTTGGCAAACTTCGGCTTTGATATTTTGATAAGTAAATTCTTTTCCGTAACGTTTGAAAGTTTTGGAGATTTTCTCGTCAATTAATCGACCATCGCAAATCGGGCATTTTTTATTCATAATCGTAGATGGTTATAAAATAAATCTTTTCATTATAAAAACGACAGACAACTTCGATTGGCATGCTGTTAATAGTAGAGC
>JALZOH010000342.1 GCA_030857305.1 Acidobacteriota bacterium | reverse complement strand
ATTTATCATAATTCATACGAAAAATTTCTTTCATTTTATTAAATGTATTTGTCGGCTTCTAAATCCACCTTGTTTGATTGGTGAGGTATCTGGAGCAGGACCTACAGGTTTCCCATTTTTTCTGAAAACTGGATTTCCCCTATCATCTAATCCTCCACACCTATTTCCAAGCGTTAATATGATAGTGATAACCCCTTTTTTTTTACCAGGATAAGGAAAACCACCATTTTCTCCCATTGTTCCGAGCAAAATCCTTCCGTCTGCTTGCACCCGACCTCGTTTAATAAAATTCTCAACGTGAAAGAACTGCAAAACTATATTTTTTTCGCCTCCAAGAGTTGGATAAAAAACATTAACATAAGTTTGCCTGCCACTGTCCACTATAATGAACCCCCAAAACTGGACAGGTGTTAAGGTGGAAAAAGATGATAAAATTACCGGTAAAAATAACATTATGACAGCCACTAAAAACCGAAAAAACTATCAGGCAGATTTTAAAGCCAAAGTTGCTTTGGAAGCGGTCAAAGGCAGATTAACAATCAACGAGATTTCCAAACAATTTGGAGTTCATCCAAACTAGATTTCCAAATGGAAAAAACAGTTTTTGGAATCTCTGCCGCAGATATTTGAAAATTCAAATAAAATCAAAATAGTTTTCCTCTTTTTTCGTCTGTTTCGTGTGTTTCGCGGGCAAAATCTTGAGTTTTCAAACAGCTTCTAAAATAATTATAAAAGAAAATAGAAAGGCTGGCAGAAGGGCTTTCCGCGTCCGCCTGTTTTCACACGAAACTAATTTGATTCAGATGATTGTTACTTTATTTTGGGAAGAGCGAACTCGTCTGGAAATTGAATAAAGTCAAAAGCTACCGCTTCAAAATTGTATGCCTCGCTAAAGATTCATTTCCTAATCGATCAACGCCGGTCACGACGATTTGCGAAATTTGCCGCGTCGCCGAAAGCGCGATGCTTTTTGTTGAACGGGGCAGAATCGAATGACTCCAGCCGTTTCTGTCTTTAGCGTAAACGACGAACCAAAATGCTTTGACTTTTCCCTGCTCGCGCCAATTGATTTTTAATTGACTCGCGTCTTTTTTTATTTCGATTTTCGGCGCGGCGGGCTTTTTCGTTTTTATCCAATTTGACGCAGGAACGATTGCGTCGTTTTTATAAACACCCGATTTCAAAAGCTGCTGCAGATTGCCCAAATCGTTGCGCACAGATTTGAAACTAAATTTGATGTTGCCGGCGGTCGGTTGCAGACGGCGCGTCGTTTCGATTTGATTAATGATTTCGGCGGCTGTGTAATTCGTATTTGAACCGATGCGGTACGGCGCAATTCCCGTCCAGAGATGACGATTTTTTACGTTTTGGCTTTGCCACCATTCGAGCAGAACCGGAAAACTCTGCTCTTTTCGCGCCGTTTCCCAATAAAGCTGCGGCGCCAAATAATCAATTGTTCCGTTTTGCAGCCACTTCTTCGCGTCGGCGTAGAGTTCAGTGAAAGCGTTTAAGCCTTTAATATTTTTTTCGGGAACGGGCTGCCAGATGCCGAAAGGCGATATGCCATATAAAACAAAGGGTTTTATACGCTTGCTTTCGCGTCCGACACTTTCGATGAAATCATCGACGTTTTTGCGCCGCCAATCGTCGCGGGTCAATTTCCCGCCGGCGTTTTTGTATTTCCGCCAATTCGCGTCGTCGGGAAATTCTATCTTGTTTCCATCCGCGTCCTTTTCGGGGTACGGATAAAAATAATCGTCAAAGTGGATGCCGTCGACATCGTACCGCCTGACGACATCCAAAATGACGCTCAGAGAATATTTCTGCACTTCTCGGTCGCTCGGGTCGAGCCACAAATATTTACCGTATTTTCTGACCAAATCCGGGCGGCGTTTCGAGATATGATTTTCGGAAACGGTTTTCGCTGACGGATGAAAAGCGCGATACGGATTAAACCAGGCGTGGACGAGAATACCGCGCCGGTGCGCTTCTTCGATTACAAATTGGAGCGGGTCAAAGCTCTGCGGTTTCCCCATCGCGCCGGTCAAAAATTCTGACCAGGGCTCAATTTTTGAATCGTAGAGCGCGTCGCACATCGGTCGGACTTGAAAAACGACGGCGTTGAGACGAAGCTGCCGTGCCAAATCTAAATCGCGAATCAGTTCGGCTTTTTGTTCCTCAACGCTCAAAGTCTTTTTGGTCGGAAAATCGATATTTGCAACCGTGGCAATCCATACGGCACGAAATTCACGCGTAGGCTTCGGCAGCGTTTCAGACCGCACCGAAATGCATAAAAGTAACGAACAAATTATTATTAAAAGGCGTGTTTTTAACATTTATATCTACCTTGATTGTGACTTTTTGTTTGAAACAATTATATTCATAAATAATTTTTCAGCGAGGAAGCCAGACAATTTTTACCCGAATGTTCCGCAAAAGCAATGCATAAACTTGTTTTCAAATTTTTGAGTATGTCAAAACTTTTGCATCCGTCCTGCATTTATCGTCTCTTTGATTTTTAGCAGCATTTTTTTTAGTCTTATATGTTGAAAACAAATTTATGCAAGCACTAATTTTAGCGGGCGGGAAAGGCACACGGCTTCGACCTCTGACGGTTTATACGCCCAAACCGATTGTTCCACTTCTGAATCGTCCGTTTTTATTGTTTCAGATTGAGATTCTCAGGCTGGCAGGCATTAAAGATATTACGCTTTCACTCAGCTATCTGCCGGACAAAATCGAGCAGCTTCTCGGCGACGGCTCGGAGTATGGCGTCAACCTTCGTTATGTCACCGAGCCTTTTCCGATGGGTACGGGCGGCGCGTATAAATTTGCTTCCGACCGGATTCGTGAAACAACCGTTGTTTTTAACGGGGACGTTTTAACCGATTTGGACATTTCCGAAGTTATTAATTTTCACCGGGAAAAAGGCGCGGAAGCGACCATTGTTTTAACGCCGGTTGAAAATCCTTCCGCGTATGGTTTGGTTGAAACCGACGAAGAACACAAAGTTTTGCGCTTTCGTGAAAAGCCGAAGCCGGAAGAAATTTCAGGTTTAACGACGAACAATATCAACGCCGGAATTTATATTTTAGAGCCGAGCGTTTTAGACTTGATTCCTGAAAATGAGAATTGTTCGTTTGAATATAATGTCTTTCCCAGTCTGCTCGAACATAAAAAATCTTTTTTTGCGTTTGTCATGAAGCGAAATTACTGGCGCGACATCGGCAACCCCCAAAGTTATCTGCAAGCCCACCAGGATTTTTTGAGCGGTCGGATAAAAGATTCCAAAACGGAAAAATCTGCTGACTCCGACATCGCCACCACCGCCGTTGTTGATAAAAACTCGATTATCGATCGAGACTGCGTCATCAAACCGAATGCGCGGGTGATCAATTCGGTCATCGGACAAGGCGTGCACATTGAAGAAAAAGCCGTCGTTGAAAATTCGGTCATTTGGGCGCACACACGCATTTCCAGCGCAGCAAATATCCGGAATGCCGTCATCGGTCGCAGTTGTCACATCGGCAGAAACGCGGTCGTCGGAAGCGGCGCGGTTTTGGGCGACAAAACTTCGCTAACCGATTACACACAAG
>JALZOH010000031.1 GCA_030857305.1 Acidobacteriota bacterium | reverse complement strand
TTAGAAGAAAATATGACGCTGGTTGAAGTCAATCGCCTGCGTTCGATGCGCGAAACCGTTGCGGGAAAAACCGAAATCGCTTTCCTTGAGCTTCGCAATCTGATTGGAATGAAGCCGGAAGAACCGTTGCGCCTGCGCGGTGATTTTAAGGATTTGCTCGCGCTATTGCCGACGCTCGGCGAAGCCACCGAACAGGCTTTGAGAGAAAGACCGGATTTGCAAGGCATGCGTGCGATGGAAACTCTCGCCGCCGCGCAAATCGAACAGGCACGCGCCGCAGGACGCATTGACGCGAGCGTTTCGGCGGGCTATGGACGAAACAATTTCGGCTTTCCCGTGAACGGCATTACCGACACGGGCGCACTGCGTCCGGTGCAGGACGTTTTTCATTCTTTGCGATTCGGCGTTACCTTAGAGCTTCCTGTCCGTAACCGCAATCAAGGCGCGGTTGAAGCCGCCGTCGCTAACTCGGAAGCCGCCGCGAAACGGCTTGAGTTCGCCGAATTGACCGTCCGCCGCGAAGTCGCTTCGGCTTTTGCTCGCTATCAGAGTTCAGCGCGGGCAATGGAAATTTTCCGCGTCGGTGTGCGCGACCAAGCCAATACCAACTTGGTTGTCGTGCGCCAAACTTACGAACTCGGCGCGAAAAATCTGATTGAGTATTTAGTCGAGGAACGCCGATTTATCGAACTTGAAAACGAATTTATTGACGCACAGCTTGAAACCTATCTGGCTCGCGTCGAGATTTTACGCGCCGCAAACGCGCCCGAATTGATAAAGAAATGAACGAAAAAAACATAGAACCGAATGAAGCGGAAATTTCGGAAACCGTCGGAGAAAACCGTTTAATCGAAGAAAAAGACGCAGTTGAACAAGCCGCGCCGAAACGAAAACAAAGAAGATTGTTGATTGCCGTTTCCGCTTTGGCGATTGTCTCTGTCGTCGCATTGGCGGCTTGGTATTGGCTTTTGCCGTCGAACGGTCAAGCCGGAAAACCCGTTCCCGCGCCGCGCTCGATGACGATTGACCAACCGACAACGGACACAACGACCGGCGGACAAACCCTGACGATTGCACCTGAACAAGTGGAACGCGCCGGAATCAAAACCGAAACTGTCGGCGAGCAAATTTCTTCAGAAATTGGCGGCGAACTTGCAACCGGAGTCGTGCAGGCAAACGCTTACCGCGAAACGCCCGTAGTTTCGGTGGTCGGCGGAATCGTCCGGCGCATCTCGCCCGAATTAGGCGAAAATGTGCAAAGCGGGCAAACCGTCGCCGTCGTTTTCAGCGACGAATTCGCGGCGGCTCAAGCGCGTTACGTCGCGTTGCTCACCGAGATTGATAATGCCCGCAAAAACTACGAGCGAACGCAAAAACTTGTCCGCATCAACCAGCCCGGACGCACTGAATTCGACCAGGCGACAGCGCAACTAAAGACTGCTGGAGCGCAGTTGGAAGAAATGAAAAAGCGTTACGGGCGCACGGTGAAACTCGTCCAAATCGGAGCGTCAAGCCGCGAAGAACTCGAACAGGACACAACAAAATTGAGAACCGCCGAAGCCGAAGCTGTTGCCGCACGCGAGCGTCTGGCACGGGCGAAACAATTGCTCGACATCAATCCCGCCACTCGTTCCGAGTCTGAAGAAGCCGCGAATAAACTCCGCAATGCCGAATCGGAACTCGCCTCCACCCGACAGAAGTTATTGCTCTACGGAACATCGCCGCAAAGAATTAACTCATTGCGTTCGGCATCGCAGATAAATTCTGAAATTGCTGTTCCCGCACCTGTTTCCGGCACGGTAACGAGTCGCACGGTCAATCAAGGCGAAGTCATCGAAGCAAACAAAGAATTGATGCGCGTAACCGACCTTTCGAGCGTTTGGGTTATCGCGCAGGTTTATGAAAAAGATTTGGCGCGGGTTCGTACGGGAAGCGGCGCAAGCGTTACTACCGATGCTTATTCGAATCAAGTCTTTCGCGGACAAGTTACATACATTGACCCGCGCCTTGACGAAGCGACGCGCACGGCGCAAGTCCGCGTCGAACTCGAAAATCCGAATCGCGCTTTGAAAATCGGAATGTATGTCCGCGTCGCTTTCGGCTCGCTCGGTCAAGCCGAGCAAATCGCACCGACGATTCCGGCTTCCGCCGTGCAGAATTTAGCGAACCGGCAAGTCGTGTTTGTCGCAACCAATGAGTCGAATGTTTTTGAAATGCGGGGCGTGCGATTGGGCGGAGAAAACAATGGAAAATATCAAGTTTTGGAAGGCTTAAACGTTGGCGATAAAATCGTCACGGACGGAAGTTTTCTGCTCCGAGCCGAATGGCTCAAGCAACATCCGGGCAATTAGTAAAATGTTCGTTGAAAAGAGGAACAAAATCAGATTGAGCGAAAAAGCACAAAGTTAAAACTGAATCTTTCCGCCTTGCCGATGTATTAAACTTTTTGAGTTCCGTTTTTTATTGTTGAATAAATTTCACGCTGCTGCAATTCATCGAGCAGATGTTTCACGCCTTTGGGGAAGATTTTCAATAACTCGCTTTTGAAAACTCGCCGTTTTTCGTCCGCGTCTAAAACAATCAAATTTATTTCTTCGGTGGTTCTCTACAATTTCCAAGCCTTTTCAATATCCTCAATAACTTGCGCTCGCGCATTTTCTCGCCTCAGTCGAAGAATTAATTGCGGTTCAACAATTACAATTAGTTTTTCTCGATGCCAGCACGTCGTCGTCGGGCGATAGCGCGGCGCGTGTTTGTTCTGTGTGTTCTGTTCTCTTCTGTTCTGTTGTGTTCTGCGCTCAACAACTCTAATCGCCACGAATATCTCCACAGTAATCATTCTTCGACATTATAATTTCTGATCAGATCAAAGCATTTTCAATTTTTACGACTTTCTCTTTCCCCAAAACATCAAAACACTAAACGGTATCGAAAACTGATTAAAATCTTTTATCAAAGGAATTAAAAATGAATAATTTTTTTGGCGGATTGTTCGGTGAAAAAGCAGCTTTAAAAATTACGCTGTCGTTTGTGTGTCTGGTGTTATTATCGCAGGTTATTTTGGCACAAAATACATATACAACTCATTCTAATTTGTCATATGTTGATGATGGTAATAGTGCGCACAAATTGGATTTATATGTTCCAAACGGCACAACTTCACCCGTTCCTTTAATCATCTGGATTCACGGCGGCGGCTGGCAAAGCGGCGACAAAACATTGGGTCCGAATAGTCATCCGCTGCGTTATGCGCGAAATGGCTATGCGGTTGCAAGTCTCAACTATCGTTTGAGCGACGAAGCGATTTTTCCAGCTCAAATTTATGATTGTAAAGCCGCCATTCGCTGGCTGAGGGCAAATGTTGCGAAGTACAATCTCGACGTAACCAGATTCGGCGCGTGGGGACAATCAGCTGGCGGGCATCTTGCATCTCTGATTGAAACTTCAAATGATGTGACGGATTTGGAAGGAACGCTCGGCGGTAATTTACAGCATTCAAGTCGCGTGCAGGCAGTTGTGGATTGGTATGGTCCGATAGACTTTTTGCAACAGGAAACCCAATTAATACAAAACGGCTGTCCGAACCCAAATCATAATTCACCTGATTCCGCCGAATCGAGATTAATGGGCTGTGCGGTTCAAACCTGTCCCGATGCGGTTCGGCGAGCCAATCCGATGACCTATTTAACGCCGGACGACCCGCCATTTTTTATCGAACACGGAACGGCTGACTGCGTTGCCGCACCCGGACAAAGCCAGATTTTTCAGAATCTTCTGCAAAGCACCGGACACGATTCGAGTCTCACCATTTTGCAGGGGGCAGGTCACGGAGGACCTCAGTTTACAGCCGAATCAAATCTCGTTCTGGTTGATGCTTTTTGGAACACTAAATTGAAACAGCCAATTAATCCGTTGATAAATTTGGTAAAAGTTTATCGAAAGGGTTTGGAAGTCAGTCATTTTCGTGGCGGTTCGCTCGGCTCGCTTTACCGGATAACTGTTACCGGAATAAACCTCCAACCGGATACTAAAGTATTAATAAACGGTATCGAAAAAGGTTTTATGTTTATTAATGGAAACGAAATTGTTATTCATCGTCTAAACGGAAGAATTTCTTCAACAGGAGAAATTAAAATCCAGGTTCGTAACTCAAACGGACGATTTTCCAATGTTTTGAGAACTGGAGTTCGTTCGGAATAAATCATTTTCAAAGATAAGAAACGGTTCAACTACGGTATTTGAAGAAAATCTTCAATAAAAGTTAAAAAGCCTGGATTTATTCAAGGCTTTTTTCTTTTTAGAGAAAACTGCAGAAATATGACGGCATGTCTTTTGCGATAGAATTAGTTTTGAAAGATTAGTTTTGGAGAGTTTTTTATGAGTAAAATTAATTTAACGTCGCAAATTTTTTCATTGTTTTTTTTATTTTTCGCCGCCTTCAGCACTGTTCAAGCACAAAACCGAATTGACAAAGTTTTGATTAACGAGGCTGAACGAGTTACCCGAGATTCTTTTATTTACTCTGTCCAAACACCGAAGGGCGCACGCGTTTTGGCTGTTAATAAACCGAGTTCTAAAATGTTAAATTCGATTGACGCCGGTTTATCTGATTTATTTACTGTTGCGCTCCGAAATAATTATTCAAAGCGGCTCAATTATTCTGACTACACGATTTTTATTGCGAAAGCTGACAGAACAATAAACAGAGACAACCAATATTCACCGGATATAGCGATTGGGGCGGCTCAATATGCGGGAAGCGTCTATGACCAGGGCGGTTTTGTATATGCCGCCGGAATGGTGCTGGCATATAATCCGTGCGCCTTTGTAATCGCTGAACACAGCAAAGATTTTCAGCGTGTTTCCGAAGTTGTCCGCTTTGAAGGTGAACACCTCGTCCTTTATCACAACCATCGAAAACTATATAATAAAACTGCCGACCACAGCCAGGGCGGTGGACATCCTATTTTACAATAAAATTTAAGATTGGAGATTTGTAATTTCGAAATTTGAATTTTGGATCTTCACACCCTATATCGTGCATCGCATAAACGATATTGTGAATGAGTATTTATAGACAACCGATGGAATACTCATATAAAATGTGTCAGAACAGTGTATTTCCCTATATTTTAATTGTTTAATATTTCGTGGCACATTCATTGCAATTAAGCTTCGCGGATGTCGTAGTTTGATAAAATCCGCGAAGATGGAGGTCAGCTATGAACTTTTGGAGTCTAACTACCAAAATCTTTGCGTTTTTTCTTTTGTTCTTTGTCAATTTTGTTCCGGCACATGCCCAGACCGAAACAAGTATTTATCAACTTCAAAGGGGAACAAAAATTCGCGTCAAAATGGACAACGGAATTAATTCAAAAATTTCCAGCGAGAAAGATACGTTTACCACATTGATTGTTGAGCCGATTACCAATAAACAAGTAATTCTCTTACCGCTTGGAACAATAATTGTCGGTAATATTACCGAAGTTAAGCGCGCATCTTTGAACGGGAAACAAGGAAAATTAATTGTCTCGTTTAATATGCTGCAATTACCAAATGGTGAAAAAAGAAAAATTGAAGGTGTTTTGAATAATGAGCTGGCGGCTGAATCTACGAAAAAAGTAAATATTTTGGCAATTATCGGTGGAACCGCGCTAGGCTCAATTTTAGGTGCTGCCTCCAAAGCAAACAACGGAGCATTGATCGGCGCGGGAATTGGTTTAGGCGCAGGAGCAGGCATCGCGTTTTTGAAAAAAGGTAAAGAAGTAGGCATCAAGTCGAACGAAGAATTTGAAATAAGATTAATCAAGGATGTGACTTTGCCAATCGAAGATTATTGATAAAAAGTTGACAAGTTTGGTCGTTGGCGAGAGAGCTTTTGCGACCATTAAAAAAGCCTAATGCGAAGGGGAGAGCGCATTAGGCTTTTTGCTTTTTACTGAAAAAATATACTTTGTCGTGTTTGCCGCCGATATACGAGCCATGATAAAACAAGGTCTTAACGCTTTATCTCGAAAGACTTTTATTTTTTAACAGGAAGGTATAAAAATGGCTGGACGAAATAAAATCACGGTAGTTGGCGCGGGAAATGTCGGCGCCACCGCCGCGCACTGGATTGCCAGTAAAGAACTGGCAGATGTTGTTTTAATTGATATTGTCGAAGGAACTCCGCAGGGGAAATCGCTCGATTTGGCGCAATCGGCTCCGATTGACGGTTTTGACGTAAACTTAAAAGGTGTCAATTCCTACGAAGAGTCAAAAGACTCGGATGTAATCATAATTACCGCAGGGCTTCCGCGAAAGCCGGGTATGAGCCGCGATGACCTTTTAAAAACCAACGCTGATATTGTCGGTCAGGTAACGGACGAAGTCGTCAAACATTCGCCGAACGCATTTATTATTGTTGTATCAAATCCTCTGGACGCAATGACGCAAGTGGCGTACAAACGCTCGGGTTTTCCGAAAAATCGTGTGCTTGGGATGGCTGGGGTTTTAGATTCGGCGCGGATGCGTTGTTTCTTAGCTGAAGCATTGAACGTTTCGGTTGAAAATGTGACGGCTTTTGTGCTTGGCGGTCACGGCGACACGATGGTTCCGCTGCCGCGTTATTCAACCTGTGCGGGCATTCCGGTTACCGAGCTTTTGTCAAAAGAAAAAATTGATGAAATCGTTAAACGAACGGCAAACGGCGGCGCGGAAATCGTTGGACTGCTGAAAACAGGTTCGGCTTTTTATGCTCCTTCGCTTGCCGCAGTCGAAATGGCGGAAGCAATTTTGAAGGATAAAAAGAAAATTCTGCCTTGCGCCGTCCTGCTCGAAGGTGAATACGGTATTAATAACTTGTTCGTCGGCGTTCCGTGCAAGCTCGGAAAAAACGGCGTCGAACAGATTATCGAGATTTCCTTGACTAGTGAGGAACGCGCCGCTCTACAAAAAAGCGCCGGTTCAGTACAGGAATTAATTGATATTCTTGGCGTTTAATCCGCTATAAAAAATTTTCGACGATTTTTTTTAAGTGCCAGTTATTTAAACTATTAATTCGTTTTTAGATATAGAAGAGAGGATAAATAACGATTACACTCTCTTCTTATTTTAAAGTTTATTTCCGCAGCCAGCCGAATAAAGCGTTGATGGTTACATCGCGGTTAGTTTCGTAAATAGCTCGCGTCAACGGAATACTCATCGGACATACCTGTACACAATTTTGAGCGTTTCCGCAGTTGGTGATACCGTCTTCGCCCAACAAACCTTCGAGCCGCACATCCATATCAGCCTTGCCCGTCGGATGCATATTAAATAATTTCGCCTGGGCAATTGCCTGCGGTCCGATGTAATTATCATCGTGATACTGCGGACACGCTTCCAGGCAACAGCCACACGTCATACAACGCGAGTAAGCATAACGTTCCTGCTGCACCTCCTGCGTCATCGTCGGACCCGGACCAAGGTTGTGTGTGCCGTCAAGTTCGACCCAGGCGTGAACCTGTTTCAAATGTTCAAACATTTTTGTCCGGTCAACCTGTAAATCACGCACGTTCGGAAACTTCGACATCGGTTCAAGAGTTATTTGATTTCCGCCGCTTGCCAGCAGTAAATCATCAACGAGCGCCGAACACGATTGACGAACGCGCCCATTGATCACCATTGTGCAGATGCCGCAAACTTGTTCGAGACAGTTCATGTCCCAGACCGGCGGCGTTGTTTGTTTTCCGTCTTTGGTGACCGGGTTTTTGCGAATTTCCATCAGTGCGGAAATCACGTTCAAGCTACGTCGGTAAGGAATTTCAAACGCTTCCGTGTATTGCGCGGCGCCGATTTTTTCGCGTCTTGAAATGCGAAACTCAATCGCTTTCGGTGGATTCGTTAAACGCTTTTTCTCATTGTGTCCGTTTGTTTCGCTCATAAAATTTCTTCCTGTTCAAATTCCACTAAATCGTAAATTTCGCCTAAAGGCAACGCTGCATTAATTGATGGAAACGTAACCGCGCTTTCCAAACCGATTACAGCTTTGTAAATCCAATTTCCATCTTTCCGCTTAATATATTGTTCGATTAAAACTTTATCCTGTGAAATCAAAACATATTCCTCCAAAGATTCTAGAGTTTGATAGGACAAAAACTTTTCGGCGCGATCAAAGCCGGCTGTACTTTTCGACAAAACTTCAATCAATAGTCTTGGATTGGTAATTGTGTCGCGCCGTTTATTATAAAAGTCAGGTTGATCGCAAATAATTGTTAGATCCGGGTAAAAAAACTTATCGCGCTTTTTTACCCAAACCTTCATCTCAGATGGAAAAATACGGCATCTACCGCGAATCTTTGCACCAAGAAATTCCGTCAAGTTAGAGACAATCTGCTGATGGTCAATCGTCGCGCCGGACATCGCCACAATTTCTCCGTTCCAATACTCACTTCGATATTCGGCTTTTTCTTCGAGCGCCAAATATTGGTGTGGTGTATATTTGCTTGTCTTGGCTCTAATCGGCATTTTTATCGTTCGTCCGTCTGTTTACCGCCGGCGGCATCAATGTCTTTTCCCTGCTCGGCGCGTGTTTCCGCTTCGGTTTCCGGATCAATCAATTCGCCTTTTTTCTGACTCCAAATTTTTGCTCCGCTCAAGTTTTCTGGCTTTTGGTCGTAGCCGGCTTCAGTGATTTGCTCCGCCCCGTCTTTGACGGGCAATCCCGATGCGGCAGCTTGCGAGGCTAATTTCAAAGTTTCCGTCGATTGCCTTCCTTCTTCTTTTTTAGTCCCTTTTGAGTAGTCGCGTTTACGTGGTTCGATCAAACCAAAATCAACCGCTTCATAGCTTAAAATCGGCGACTCGCTCGACCATTCGGCAATTGTTGTTTTCAAAAACTCTTCGTCGTTCCGGTCCGGGAAATCCGGTTTATAGTGAGCGCCCCGTGATTCGTCGCGGGCAAGCGCACCGAGCGTGATGACGCGGGCGAGTTCCAGCATATTTTTTAATTGCCTGGCGTGCGGAACCGCTTGCGTCGCCCACAAATTGGAATCGTTGATAGAAATGCGCTCGAAGCGGTCTTGCAGTTCGATAAGTTTTTCATCCGTTGCTTTTAAGCGGTCGTTGTAGCGGACAACCGTTACATTGTCGGTCATCCATTTGCCCATTTCATCGTGAAGTTTATATTGATTCTCGCCACCGCTTTGGTTAATTAAACCAAGATTTATCGCTTGTTGTTTTTTCAGTTCAGACTCGTGAATGCCGTTTGATTCTGAATTTCCGCGTTCAACGTTTTTGGCGTAATCAACTGCCGAGGGCGCGGCAACAAAACCGCCGTAAACGCACGAGACCAAAGAGTTTGCGCCGAGACGATTGGCGCCGTGAATCGAATAATCACATTCGCCTGCCGCGAAAAGTCCCGGGATATTTGTTTTCTGTTCAAAATCAACCCACAAACCACCCATCGAATAGTGAACGCCCGGGAAAATTCGCATCGGCACGTGGCGCGGGTCATCGCCGACAAACATTTCGTAAATTTCGAGAATCGCACCGAGTTTTCGATCAAGAGTTTCTGCCGGAATATGCGTTAAATCAAGATAAACTTGATTTTCGCCGTTTACGCCGTGACCTTCGATACAAACCTGAAAAATTTCGCGCGTGGCAATGTCGCGCGGCACAAGATTTCCGTAAGCCGGATATTTTTCTTCAAGAAAATAACTACGTTCGCCTTCGGGAATGTCCTTTGCATTGCGTGTGTCCTTTGCATTGCGCGGAACCCAGACGCGCCCGCCTTCGCCGCGTGCCGATTCCGACATCAGACGAAGTTTGTCTTCACCCGGAATTGAAGTCGGATGTACCTGGATAAATTCGCCGTTCGCGTATTTCGCGCCCTGTTGATAACAAGCCGAAACCGCGCTTCCCGTGCAGACCATCGAGTTTGTCGACTTTCCGAAAATTAGACCGGGTCCGCCCGTCGCCATAATTACAGCGTCGGCATTAAACGCTTTAAGCTCTAGCGTTTGCAGATTCATCGCAATCAATCCGCGACAGACCTGATAATTATCCAAAACTAAGGACAACATTTCCCAACCTTCATATTTATTAACTTTTCCTTCGGATTCAAAACGCCTGACTTGTTCGTCCAAAGCGTAGAGAAGTTGTTGTCCGGTTGACGCGCCCGCAAACGCCGTGCGGTGATGAAGCGTTCCGCCGAACCTTCGAAAATCAAGTAATCCTTCTTTTGTCCGCGAAAACGGAACGCCCATTCTGTCAAATAGATAAATAATATCCGGAGCCATTTCGCACATTTTTTGGACAGGCGGCTGATTCGCGAGAAAATCTCCGCCGTAAACCGTATCGTCAAAATGCTTAAACGGCGAATCGCCTTCGCCCTTTGTATTAACCGCGCCGTTGATTCCACCCTGCGCGCAAACCGAATGCGAACGCTTGACCGGAACGACCGAAAGCAAATCTACGTCGTATCCGGCTTCGGCAATCTTCAACGTTGCCGCCAGCCCAGCCAGCCCGCCGCCGACGACCGCTATTTTTAATTTGTTACTTGTTGCCATAATTTTTTGATTTGGACTTTATATTTATTATTAAAACGTCAACGTAAGACTTTTGAATTCTAAAACTTTTGCGGTTTGACGATTTCATTTTTTTCAACTTGTTCGCAAAACGCTCTCGGAAACAACCCGCACGGCTCAATAAATGCCACCGCCGCATTGATTCCAACCACCGACAATAAAATTGATAAGCCAACACTGCCGTAAAGCGTATATCTCTGCGCTTTTTCGCCGATGACGATTCCCCAGTCAACCGCGAATAAAAAGAAGCCGTAAGCCAGGTGCCAGGCGGTTGCGATGACGCCTAAAATATAAAAAATTAAAATCCAAATGTTTTTGAACTCCGATGCAACAATAGCAAAAGCTCTGTCGGCATTGCCCGCGACCGGGTTTCCGTATGATTCCAAACCGGGAATCAAACCAAAACGTAGATTTGCAAGATGGAAAAGAAGAAAAAAGAAAAGAAAAATTCCTGTCACGCGTTGAAAAACATAAAACCAGTTGCGCCCGTACCCGTAGTTAAAAACATTATTTCGCGCTTCTGCGGAAATGAAAACGCCGTAAATCGAATGAAAAAGAAGCGGCAGAAAAATACCGCCGATTTCGACAAACAATAAATAAGGAATGTGGTGAATATCACCGACGGCATTATTGAATTCCTGCTCGCCGCTCATTGATTTTGAATTGGTGAACAAATGCACGAAAAAAAAAGTTCCGAGCGGCACAATTCCGGTGATCTGGTGCAGTTTTCGCATCAAAAAGGTTCTGCTGATTTTTATTGCCATTCTTTATTAAGCCTCTTTAACTGACAGTTGTTTGAAGTGCGGAAAAATCAACATTATATTTGGCGAATAGCCCGAAACGCAAATATTTTGCTGCTTTTTTTGACCACTTTTAATTTTTCTACTTTTACAATTTGTATATTACTCTCTGTTAAAAATAAGATAAAATGAATTCTTTTGTACAAATTGTGTAGAAAAACTTATTCTTAAAAAGTAAGCGTAAAACGATAAGTGATAAATGAGCTATTTTGTTTCTTTACCTACCACTTAGCATTTACTGTTTACCACTAAAATAAATGCACATCGAAACATTAAAAGTTTTTTGCGACTTGGTTGAGATGCAAAGTTTTTCGCTTGCCGCCGAGCGCAATTTTGTCACGCAATCTGCCGTCAGCCAACAAGTGCGAACACTCGAAGATAAATTTAAACGTCGCCTGCTAGAACGTGTCAGAGGCAGACGCGAAGTCCGCCTGACGCCAGCCGGAGAGGTTTTTTACCGCGAATCAAAAAACGTTTTGGCAAGCTATGACCAACTCAACGAAGG
>JALZOH010000341.1 GCA_030857305.1 Acidobacteriota bacterium | reverse complement strand
GCATTCTGCCGGGCGGCAGGTTGCCCAGCATCGAAGATTTGCCGAATCTAAAATTTACCGAAAGCGTTTTAGCCGAATCGATGCGACTTTTTCCGCCGGCTTGGGCGTTAGGGCGCCTTGCCGTTGAAGAACACGAATTTAACGGTTATAAAATTCCGAAGGGCGCACTTCTTTTACTCAGTATGTACGTTTTGCACCGCGACGAGCGTTTTTGGGAAAACGCGGAAAAGTTCCAGCCCGAACGCTTTTTGCACGAAAATGCGATTAAAGAAGCCGGGCAAAAGTTTATCTATTTTCCGTTCGGCGGCGGCATCCGGCGCTGCGTCGGCGAACAATTTGCCTGGGCGGAAGGAATCTTGCTGCTCGCCACGCTTGCCCGAAAATGGAAACTCACCTTGGCGCCTGAACAAAAAATTGGGCTTAGTCCGTTGATGACTTTGAGACCAAAATTTGGGATGAAAATGCAAATTGAAGAGAGAACATAAATTTAATCTGAAAGCCGTCAATCCGAATTATTCAATTTCTTCAATCTCTAAACGTCCGGTTAAACTCGCGATGACAGTAGCGAGTTCATCCGGTTCAACCGGTTTGGCGACGTGGTTTTGATAGCCGCTGGTTAGTGCGCGCACCCGGTCTTGGGCGCGTGTGAAAGCAGTTAATGCGATTGCTGGAATATTTTTGTGCTGGTCATTTGAAAGGCTTCTAACTTTGCGAATCAAAGTGTAACCGTCCTCGCCCGGCATTCCGATGTCCGACACGAGCAGGTCGGGATTTTTATCTTCAATCGCCGTTAAAGCTTCTTCAGCTGAATCAGCCGTCTCTACCGTTGCGCCGTAAAAGGTCAGCGACTGCACCAGCAATTGGCGCGTATCTTCTTCGTCATCAACTACTAAAATGAGCAGTCCGTCAAGACTTAAACTCAGCTTCGTTTCCAAATCGGTGGATTTATCTAATTTCTGAATTTCAGTTTCTTCTGCTTCTCGCGGCGGAGCGACCAGCGGAAGTTTGACGGTAAATGTCGAACCTTGATTCTCGCCTTGGCTGCGAGCGGAAACCGTGCCGCCGTGCATTTCGGTAATGTGCCGGACAATCGCCAGTCCGAGTCCGAGACCGCCGAATTTTCTGATGCTCGAAGCATCCGCCTGGCGAAATCGGTCAAAAACGTGCGGCAGAAATTCTTCTTTTATTCCGACGCCCGAATCTTTGACGCGGATTTCGACAAAGTCGTCGGTGCGCTCAATCTCCAAAGCTACTTCGCCTTCATTGGGCGTAAATTTGATGGCGTTTGAAAGTAAATTCCAGATGACTTGCTGCAAACGGTTCGGGTCGCCCGAAATATGTGAAACGTCGGCGTCTTCTTTTATTTCAAGCTTTATACCTTTGGCTTCCGCCGCCGGTCGAACGGTTTCAAGTGCCGATTCAACGACGTTAATCGGCTTAATTGTCATTATTTCGAGGCGCAGCTTGCCGGAAATTATCCGCGAAACATCAAGCAGATCTTCAATCAGACGATTTTGCGCCTCGCTGTTGCGAACAATCGTCGTAAATGCTTTTTTGGATGTTGCGTCGTCGAGTTTTCCTTTTTCAAGCAGCCGCGCCCAACCTAAAATCGAATTGAGCGGGGCGCGGAGTTCGTGCGAAACGGTGGCAAGAAATTCATCGCGCATCCGGTTGGCAATCTCCGCTTCTTTCCGCGCGGCTTGTTCGCGCTTAAACAATTCTTCACGTTCGCGTTCAGCCTCGCGGCGGTTGGTAATGTCACGAGCCGTTGAAATCAGACGGCGTGGTACTCCCTTTGAGTCAAAAACCGGCGCCACCGAAACATCCCACCATTTCAGGTTGCCTTTCGATGTTTTACAAAAACCTTCGAAATGCGCGGTTTTCCCTTTGAGCGCGGTTTGGACGGCTTGGTAAGCCAATTCGTTTTCGTCACCTTCCCAGTAATCAATCCACAACTTGGTGTCAAAACTCGTTGAATCTTCAATTTCCATCAACGAAAGACCGTTGGTGTTCATCGAATGAAACGTGCCGTCGAGTTCCAACACATTGATGCAATCGGGACTATTTTCAAAAATGCTCCGGTTAAATTCCTCACTATTTTTTAATTTGATTTCAGCTTTTTTGCGGTCGGTGATATTGGTATGCGAAACGACTGCGCCGCCATCTTTGCCGTGCATGGCGCTGACCTGCATAATAAACCAGCGTTCTTCGTGCGGCGCATGACACGGATATTCAAATGAAAATCCTGTTTTCTCGCCGCTCAACACTGCCTGTAAATTTTCCCTGACAAACATTGCATCCCTTTCCGCGCCGCTTGATTTCGCAGAGACGTCTAAATAATTCTGTCCGATGCTTGAAGTGATAAGTTTTTCATCCACACCGTTTGTTCGGGCGAAAGTCTGCCACGCTTCATTAACGGAAATGATTTTTCCGCTCATATCAATGACAGCAATTTGGGCAGGCAGTGAATCAAGAATGCCACGAGCGAAATTTTCGCTCTGGCGCAGCGTAATTTCATTTTGCTCACGATGCCGAATCTGCTCTTGTAATTCGACATTTTTGTTCAATAATTCGTGCGTTCTTTCTTCGACCCGCGTTTCCAAGCCCTTATTCGTATCGCGCAGTTCATTTTGTACTTCGCGGCGCTTTCCGGTTTCACGAAAAATTGCAAAGTTCGCCAGCCCGAGCGATAAAATGCCGACAATGCTTCCTAAAAAAAGTATCTGAGAAGTGCTTCTGACGCTTTTGTCCAAATCAGCTTCCTGTGTGAGTAGAAGGTTTTTTTCAATGTCCTTCATCTCCCCAACAAGGCGGCGGATTTCATCCATCAAATTCTTTCCCTGATTAGAACTAACCTCCTCGACTGCTCGAGCAAAACCTTGGGTGCGGCGGATTTCGATTGTCCGCTTGATAAAATCCAGCTTTTCTCCGGCGAGATTTTCTAACTTTGTTGAATTTTCTGTTTGGACGGAATTATCCGCAACAAGAGTTTGTAAACGCTTTAGATTAGCATCGAGTGTTGCGGCTGTTTGTTTGTAAGGTTCTAAAAAAGATTCATTGTTGGTGAGGACAAATCCGCGTCCGCTCGCTTCAGCATCAAGGATTAAATATAAAGTTTCATCCAGTTCCAGCAGAACTTCCTGCGTGTGCTTTTCCCAGTTTATGGCTTCATTGAGAGAATTTGTGCTGTGATAAGCAAAAAAGCCGATCGTCAGGAGAAGTAGCAAAGCCAAAACAAAAGCAAATTTTATTTGTCTTTCGAGAATTAGTTTCATAGATTTTTTTCAAAACTTACTGAATCGAATTTGGATGGATGGTACTGATTATGTGACCGTTTAAGTGTTGAGAACTAAAATTATGATCCCAAAATTCTTTTTGTACAGGTATTGTCAACAAATATCACGGTTCTAGCGGGATATTAAAAAGTCTCGATTATTAATTTCCATTACTTTAAACCATTATATAAAAATTAATTCGATGAAAAACACTCAAAATTGTCAAAATCTTATTTGCTCCAATTTTGCTTGATAAGGTTTATTAAATCAACTGCATCTAAAAGACCCCTGCTCTCGAATAAATTTAGAGAGGAAAACTGAAAAATGGCTT